>JAQICC010000117.1 GCA_027858735.1 Salinivirgaceae bacterium | reverse complement strand
GCTAAAGAAAGAGAATCGAAAATGAAGACAACATATATTAATAAATAGAAAAATTTATTTGATGAATTATCAAGCCATTCGTTATCTAACGGATGGCTTTTTTCAATATAATTAAATACGAATTCTTATTTTACCAATTGATATTTAAAACTTTACTAAAATAGCCTTCTCTTAAGTAAGAAATAATACCTAAGTTCAAAATACCAAATATTAGGGATTGATGATATAAGAACATATTTTTACTTTTGTCAGGCATTTCAGTACCACATTATTTATATAAAAAATAAAAACATGAGTGAGTTAATAAACAATTCTATCGACAGAAAGAAACAGCTTAAAGCCCTAATATTAAAACTACACGAAGGCGGAACTCAAGAAGATGTGCGCGAAGAACTATTAAACAGCCTCAGTCAAATTCCTTATGGCGAAGTTGTTGAAGTGGAGCAAGAACTCATCAGCGAAGGACTTCCCGAAGAAGAAGTGTTAAAGCTTTGCGATGCACATTCAAAAGTTTTAACTGGCCACGTTGACTTGTCTGGCTTTAAATATGTACCACCGGGACATCCAATTGATGTTTTTACTAAAGAAAACAAAGAGCTTAAACGTGTTGTACAGCAGATTAAAGATTTGTTTATTGCAATTGAAAATAGTCCAGAAACTAATTTTCAAACAAATGTATTGGCGCTTAGAGCGCTTTTTAACGATTTGCTCGATGCTGACAAACATTATCAGAGAAAAGAGTATTTGCTCTTCCCCTATTTAGAAAATCAAGGAATAACAGGACCACCAAAAGTAATGTGGGGCAAACACGATGAGATTCGCGAATTAATCAAAGGAGGCATCGAAATTTTAAAAACTGAAAATATTTCTGCAGAAGAATTATTAGCTTCCGCCGAAATTATTTTACTTCCTGCAGCCATAGGTGTAGATGAAATGACGGTTAAAGAAGAAGAAATTCTTTTACCTATGTCGAACGATAAACTTACTGATGCCGATTGGTATGAGATTAGCAAACAATCGTTAGAAATAGGTTATTGCCTTTACGATCCAAAGGACGAATGGAAGCCCGAATGGGCAGAAGATGAATCGATTAATGATGCTCAAAAAGTAAGTGGAAAAATTCAATTTCCTTCTGGAAGTTTTTCTCCTGAAGAATTAATGACTCTTTTAAACACCTTACCAATTGATATGACTTTTGTTGATAAGGATGATAAAGTAAAGTATTTCTCTCAAGGATCAGAACGAATTTTTCAACGCAACCGTGCTATTTTAAACCGCGATGTTAGAAATTGTCATCCACCTGCAAGTGCTCATATTGTAGATAAAATAATTGATGATTTCAGATCAGGGAAGGCATCCAGAGCTCCGTTCTGGATTAATATGGGAGGCAAAATGATTCATATCGAATACTTTGCCATGCGCAATGATAAAGACGAATACCTTGGTACTTTGGAAGTTTCACATAATGTTAACGTTTACAGAGAATTAGAAGGCGAACAACGAATTTTATCTTATAAATAAGCCATGGAAAATACAAAATTAGTTATCAGTCCTAAGACAAAAGTTTTGCAATTGATTGAGGCTTATCCTCAATTAGAAGATTTATTAATAAGTCGAGTTCCAGCTTTTAAAAAGCTTAAAAACCCGGTTTTAAGAAAAACTGTTGCCAAGATTGCTACGCTTCAACAAGCAGCAAAGATTGGCAATATCGAGATTGGAGATTTGATTAATCTACTTCGTAAAGAAGTTGGACAAGATTTAATTTCCATTGCAAATGATAATCCTTACTCAACTTCTAAGCCTGATTGGTTTGATGAAAAAATTATTGCACAAGAATTTGATGTGCGCGAAATGCTTGCTGCCGGCGAACATCCTGTAAATCAGGTTATTTCTGATTTGCAACAATTGAAAGCTGCTACAATCTACAAATTGGTTTCTTCATTTATCCCCGCTCCTCTTATCGATAAAGCAACGAGCTTGCAGTATAGCCATTGGGTGGTGAAGGAAAATGATGAGCTGTTTAATGTTTATTTTTATAAGGCATAAACAAACGGTTATTTTCATATCAGAAACAAAAAAGTCCCGATCCATAATAATTATGAATCGGGACTTTTTAATCGCTTCGTGTGCTATTCCTTTCTTAACTCTTCCATATCTGCTATAATATCATCTAATTTACCAAATACTCGCCCATAAACCGAATACATATCGAGCTTATAAATAGGACCAGCAAAAATTGCTAAAAGCGACGAAACCACAGCAATAAATCCAAGTAAATATACTGGCATCCCAAAAAGCATATTCATATCAGGAAATCGATATAAAAGCTTTTCTGAATATATATCTCCGATATTTGAAAACCAAAGACCAACCATGGTTAGTATAAAAAAGGCAGGATAAAACAGTCGATATATTTTGGTGTAACCCGCCATAACACCTTTTAACCAAGTATCCACCGCTTTTAAATATTCATAAGTACTCACATTTTTATTAAGCTCCCCCATTTTATCCATCTTCAACTTACCATAAACTACAAGTATTACGAAGAGGATAAAAAAGATAGCCCCAACAATAGGAACTCCCCCAAAGTATGCAATAATCCAAAACACAAGACCCAAGGCAAGCACTCCCCAAAGGTTTATTTTAAATATTTTCACTAATTTATCGACTATATTTTTCGATTTTTGATTGTATAAATCATTCAGCTTCGGAGCAACTAATGCATCGCTCTTCAAAAAGCCTTCTTTCCAAATTGTTTCAATCGATTTTTCCATCTAATAATTTTTTTAAACGTTCTTTAATTCTTTTAATTCGAACACCAATATTGTTTGGATTGGTGCCAATAATGGTTGCAATTTCCTGATAAGACTTTTCTTCAAGATAAAGTAAGATCACTGCTCTATCTACTTCAGACAATTGTCTGATGGCATCATAAAGCTGATTAAGATCTTCGTTGGCAAAAACATGACTGTCTTCGATTACTTCGGCCGGTAAATAATCAGAGGCAAAATGTTGATCCTTATTTCTCTTTTTCTTGAGTAAAGTCAAACACACATTCAAGGAGATCCTATACACCCAGGTAGACCATTCAGCCTGCTCTCGAAAACTGGTATTACTTCGCCAAATCTGCAAGCAAACTTCTTGATAGTAATCCTCAAAATCCTCTTGAGTATTTGTATATGCCCTACAAATCTTTATGATTATCGCTGCATATGGTAAAATTGAAAATGTATAAAAATCGCTACTCATTCTTGTTTTTTCTTAATTAGTGGCCAAACTCATAAATTATTACATGTTAATAGGTTTTCTTTATTTTTTTGGAAAAGATACGGATATCTTATATTTGTTTACAAATATAGACATCAGACATAATTGGAATTTGCGCTAATATTTTCTAAACTTTTTATACCTGTAAGTCGAATAAAGATATTAATTTTACGACTTTAAGAAAATGCTTATGGAAAAAGTAATCATAAATAGTCACGCTGAATTCGAAAGCTTCGTTGGAAAAGAAATCGGTATCTCCCCTTACTTTAAAATTACTCAAGATCAGATAAATATGTTTGCTGATGCAACTATGGATCATCAATGGATACATACTGATCCTGAACGAGCTAAAACAGAAAGCCCATTTGGAAGCACAATTGCGCATGGTTATTTAAGCTTATCACTTCTTCCTCATTTGTGGACGCAAATAATTGGTGTGAACAATATCAAACTTTTGGTTAATTACGGCATAGAAAAACTGAAATTTAATCAAGCTATATTGGTAAATAATGAAGTTAGACTTCGTGCAAGCTTAAAGTCTTTAGTAAATCTTCGAGGTATAAGTAAAGCCGAAATTAATGTTTTACTTGAAATCAAGGACCAAAGAAAAAGTGCTTTAGAAGGTGTGCTTGTTTTTCTTTATCATTTTAACGGAGAATAAAATGAAACCCAAAGAAACAGTAGAAAGATGGGTTCTGGCTTTTAATAAAGCTGATGCAAATTCAATTGCAGAATTATATGCTGAGAATGCATAAATACAATTCATAATAAATTAAAGTGACCGTTATGAAAACAATGACTTGTAAACAATTAGGAGGAGCTTGTACTCAGGAATTTCACGCCAACACTTTTAATGAAATAGCCGATATGAGTAAAAAGCACGGAATGGAAATGTTTCAAAAGGGTGACGAACTTCATTTAAAAGCAATGAATGAAATGCAAAAACTTATGCAATCTACTGATTCAATGAACAAATGGATGGAAAATAAAAGAAAGGAATTCGATGCTTTGCCTAATGATTAATAATTAAAAAACAAATGCAATGTTTTGCCAAAGTATAAATTTGATATCTAATCAATAACTTTTGTCAATAGCATTTTCTAAACCTTAATTCAATGATAGAAATGTGGAATAAACGCTATGCACAAATTGAATATGTGTATGGCAAAGAGCCAAACGAATTTTTTAAAGAGCAAATTCAAAAACTGCCTAATGGAAAAATCCTCCTTCCCGCCGAAGGCGAAGGTAGAAATGCAGTTTTTGCTGCTCAAAATAATTGGCAGGTAGAAGCCTTCGATAGCAGCAGTGAAGCTAAAAATAAAGCAGAGAATCTGGCTAAAGAAAAAGCGGTAAAACTCAATTATAAGATTAGCTCCTTTGAAGAAGCGAAATATGAGGAGAATACTTTTGATTTAATAGCTTTAATATACGCTCATAGCAGTAATCGGCAACAAAATCATCAAAAGCTGATTAAACTTTTAAAACCCGGTGGAATATTACTCCTTGAGGGTTTTTCGAAGTATCAAATTAAAAATTCAACTGGTGGGCCAAAAAGTTTGGATTTGCTTTTTTCACCTCAGGAATTGACTGCGGATTTTGATGAACTTTCAGAAATAGAATTGACAGAGACAGAAACTTATTTAAGCGAAGGTGAGCATCATCTTGGTCGAGCATCAATTATTCGATTAATTGGGAAAAAGTAATTTCAAATCTATTAAAGAGATAAACAAATTAAACAATAAAATAACTAAACTTAAAACAATGGAAATATCAAAAACAAGACAAATTATTGGTTGGGTATTAGCAGGTTTACTAACAGCTTTATACCTATATAGCGCCGCAGGAAAACTATTCCTCAATCCAGAACAAATGGAGCAAATGAAGTTGGCGGATTGGCGTGTTATTATTGCCATTGGCGAAATAGTATCAGCTTTATTGTTCTTAGTGCCCAGAACAAATTTTTATGGAACACTATTATTGAGTGCTTATATGGGTGGAGCAATTATTCTTCATATGACAGGAGATATAAGCATTATGATGCCTTCTGTAGTTTTGATTTTAGTATGGGTAACTGCCTTTATTAGAAGACCTCAGATATTTAAATGCTAATTCTATTTCAATCGGGTCACAATAGAACGTATGCTAGATAAAAATTCTGATGTAAGTAGACTAATAGATCGACTATTGAAAAAGACATTATAAAATTCTTAAAAGTAAAATTCATTATGAGTGCCTTTACAGGAATTGGTTTCGGTCTTGCCTGTTACTTTTTTGATGTTAGTTTCCCGATTTTTGGGGATTAATTGCTTTTGCATTCAATTTTGTTCAAATGGTAGGATCCATTATTTCGGTGATATTTTTGTCTTTTAATGCTAATGCTGTGGGGCTATATTTGGGGAATTCCCGGATTAATAATGGCAATTCCTAGCACGGTTTTTATTAAAATTATTTTAGAGCAATTTCCGAAAACCAAATTAATAGCTCAGTTGATGGCAGGCGCAACTAAAAAAATAAATATTCCTTTAAGGAGAAAGAATTAGTATCTTAAAGCACTTGTTATGTCAGATCAAACACATCTAAATTTAACCGCAAGGAACGCTAAGAATTCGCAAAGAACGCAAAGTGCTAAAAATCAATAATAAATAAAATAGCGACCTTTGCGATACCATTGCGCCCTTTGCGTTAAAAATCCACAACACAAAATTTATTTTTTAGTTTAAAAATGAAGCTGCAGATTTGCTTTATCACTATCTGATATTATTAAAAGCCAAGGGTTTTTTATTTTGAAGATATTGAGGAGGTTTTACATAGGCGATCAAAATAATTAAAACCTTAAAGAAAGACAACTTAAACCGCCATCAAGCTTCTGAAATTCGGAGACGTCCACCTCAATAATTGGATATCCAGCATCT
>JAQICC010000033.1 GCA_027858735.1 Salinivirgaceae bacterium | reverse complement strand
TTTCGGACTCCCACCGCACAAGGCTATCAGTAACTACATGCATTATTCCATAATTAAAGCACTTTTGTTTTATTTGCTGATTTTTTGAATCTACCCACTAAATTGGTAGTAATACCATTATTTCTTTATTCTTACTTAGTTTTTTCTTCATAAGTTGTGAAAAAACAACCTATCCTGAACTATGCATAAATTTGGAAAAATATGCATAAAGGTCAGGATAGTACCGACTTAAATGCAGTTAAACTTTTTTCAAAAGTTTTTACTAAATCTTAGTCGCTGTCGGAGACAGGGATTATTCGTGAATAATCCGGGCTATAATTATTTGGATAAAAACAACCTATATAAATTTAAGGTTGGCGATACATTAATATATAAAGGCACAACAGTCTGCGACACATTTGCTGTTTCAAGAGTAGAAGTATCAATGACAAATTCTGATAAAATTCATAATTATGAAATGTTAGGTGTCGATGTGACTGAAGTAAATAATAACTGCACTTCATATTGTTTTGGATATGTTTTAGTTAGAAGGGCAGAACAATCAACTACCATTACATTTAGAAATATCCTTAGAGCACTTCCCCACAATACTTCGTCAAATAATTCATATCAAATAGGTCAATACACAATAAATAATGTTTATATAATTGAAAACCAAAATGTGGAAACAGATAACGAAAAGAATGTTACGACTATTTGGTACACCCACAAATATGGAATAATTGCCTATAAATTAATAAGTGGTGAAGAGTTGGTATTGGATGAGAAGTGCATTAGTGAATATATGTAAAAATAAAGCAAGCCACAGATTTACATTTTTCTGTGAATCTGTGGCTTCTTTTTTAATTCTCGGAGCGTACGCTCCAAGTTCCATTAGATTACAATTTTACTGGGAACCACAATTACGTTTTTAGGAGCTTTGTTATTGAATATTCTGGCAAACGAATTACCAATCAATTTCTATACAAGCAATTTCTTCAAATTCGGTACTATGAAGAAACTCATTTATTCTGGTTTCGTTTTGCACCAATAATTTTACTAATTCGGGAGTAATTAAATTACCTGTTCTTATCCATACTATTTTTGGTGGATGGCCATTTATCAGGCTCATGTCATAAAAATCGGCATCGAAAGTAACAATAGTAAGATTATTTTCCTTTGCAAATAACCAGATCTCAGAATCTTCGCAGTCTTTTAGTCCACATTCTGACACATGTAAGCAGGATGGAAAATTATTTTGAAGTTTTTTAGATATGCTGAAAGAAATGTTTTGGTCGAAAAGCAATTTCATGAAGCATGCTGAAGTTTATGTTCACGATCAGCTGCATAGGCTAAACAGGCCTTTATATCGTCGATGTTTAATTCCGGAAAGTCATTGATGATGCCTTCATTATTCATGCCTGAAGCTAACCATGATAAGACATCATATACAGAAATCCGTGTATTTCTTACACAAGGTTTTCCAAACCTTTTGTTAGGATTTCGTTTAATAATGTCTTTATAATTAATCATATTTTAGCTTTTTACAAATTTACACCTTATTGAGAAGATATACAATATAACCCGAAAATTTAGGAAGCTTAATTATATGTGAATGGATTCTTGCTTATAAACAGTGTGTTGAGGTTTAATTCGTTTTGCTTGTATTAGCCCAAATTAAGGCTAAACAAAACCAAAAATCATCAGATTCATACATTGAATGAGCTTAGTAAAAAGCCGGATAACATATATCATGTAATCCGGCTTTTCTTTATCTGTGAATCTGTGGCTTCTTTTTTAATTCTCGGAGCGGGCGCTCCAAGTTCCATTATACCACAATATTTACAATTTTACCAGGAACCACAATCACTTTTTTAGGTGTTTTACCATCTAGCCATTTTTCAGCTTTTTCATTACTCATTACGGCCTTTTCAACCTCTTCTTTACTTGCTGAAAGTGGCAAGTCAACGGTAAACCTTACTTTACCGTTAAATGATATTGGGTATGTTTTGGTATTTTCAACCAAATAACTTTCGTCAAACTGAGGGAAAATAGCATCGGTAATGCTGGTTGAATTGCCCAATTGTGACCATAATTCTTCGGCAAGGTGAGGAGCAAATGGCGAAAGTATAATGGCTAATTTCTCAAGCACTTCACGCTTATTGCATTTTAAATCGGATAGTTCATTTACACAAATCATAAATGCACTTACCGAGGTGTTAAAAGAAAAATTCTCGATATCGGAGGCTATTTTCTTAATGGTTTTGTGAATTACTTTTTGCTCTTTATCGTCTGCTTTATTGTCTGATACTTCAAAATTGCCATCCGCATTTAGGTATAGTCTCCACAACTTTTTCAAAAAGCGGTGAACCCCTTCAATACCTGAAGTATCCCAAGGTTTTGAAATTTCAAGAGGCCCTAAAAACATTTCGTACAAGCGTAAGGTGTCAGCACCGTATTGTACAATTATATCGTCGGGATTTACCACATTGTACATTGATTTTGACATTTTTTCTACGGCATAGCCGCAATGGTATTTTCCATCTTCAAGAATAAACTCTGCATCCTTAAATTCTGGTCTCCAGGCTTTGAATTTTTCTAAGTCAAGAACATCATGATACACTATATTAACATCAACATGAATGTCTGTTACCTCGTAATCATTACGTAGATTGTATGAAACAAATTTATTTGTATTCTTTACTCGGTAAACAAAATTTGAACGGCCTTGAATCATTCCCTGATTGATCAATCTCTTGAAAGGTTCGTCTTTGCATACATCACCAATGTCGTACAAGAATTTATTCCAAAAACGGCTGTAAATTAAATGACCTGTAGCATGCTCCGTTCCACCAATGTAAAGGTCAACATCTTGCCAATAATCGTTAGCTTCTTTGCCAACCAAAGCTGTATCGTTTTTAGGATCCATATAACGCAAGTAATATGCTGATGAACCTGCAAAACCCGGCATGGTATTTAATTCATATGGATTTCCATCGGTAGTTTCCCAATTTTTAGCACGACCCAAGGGTGGTTGACCATCTTCTGTGGGTAAATATTTATCAACTTCAGGTAACTCCAATGGCAATTGATCTTCATTCAACACCTGAGGTAAACCATCTTTATAGTATACCGGGAAAGGTTCACCCCAGTAGCGCTGACGGCTAAAAATAGCATCGCGCAAGCGGAAGTTTACTTTTCCGTAACCCAGCTTTTTATCTTCAATATGTGTAATTATTTTAGTAATGGCCTCTTTTACATCCAATCCATCAATTATTCCTGAGTTTATCATTTTACCTTCTTTCGAATCGTATGATTCTTCCCAAGTGGCTGGATCGGTTGCTGCATCACTTTCTTTAACCACAACTTGGATAATGGGTAGGTTAAATTCGCGGGCAAAAGAAAAATCACGGCTATCGTGACCCGGAACGGCCATAATAGCTCCGGTTCCGTAACCAGAAAGCACGTAATCGGCCACCCAAATAGGAATTTGCTGTCCGGTAATGGTGTTAATACCATAAGCACCTGTGAATTTTCCTGTAATTTTATTTACATCGGCAATGCGCTCACGTTCTGTGCGGCCTTGCACGGCTTCAATATAGGCTTCAATTTCAGCTTTGTTTTCAGCTGTTGTTATTTGACTTACCAATTCGTGTTCAGGAGCCAAAACCATATAGGTAACACCGTATAAAGTATCGGGGCGGGTAGTAAATACCTCAATGATATCTTTATGTCCTTTTATGGCAAAATTTACCGATGCGCCTTCGCTGCGGCCAATCCAGTTACGTTGCACCTCTTTTAATGAATCTGTCCAATCAACGGTATCTAAACCATCAAGCAGGCGTTGAGCATAAGCTGAAACACGTAAGCTCCACTGTTTCATTTTCTTTTGAACAACTTGATATCCGCCACGTACCGAAACCCCGTCTTTTACTTCGTCGTTAGCTAAAACGGTTCCTAATTCAGAACACCAGTTTACTTGAGTTTCGGCTAAAAATGCAAGACGGTAATTCAACAACATTTCTTGTTGTTGATGGTCGGTCCAGCTTTTCCAATCGTTGGCAGTAAAAGATTCAACTTCAGAACATGCTGCATTTATAGCTGCATTACCTTCGTGTTCGAATAGTTTTACTAAACTTTCAATGGATTCGGCTTTTTGTGTTGCATTATTAAAATAATGCTGAAACATTTGAATAAATGCCCACTGTGTCCAATGGTAATAATTAGGTTCACAAGTACGAACCTCGCGGCTCCAATCGTATGAAAAACCAATTTTATCGAGTTGTTGACGGTAGCGTGTAATATTTTCTTCGGTAGTAACTGCAGGGTGCTGACCTGTTTGAATGGCATACTGTTCGGCAGGTAAACCATAAGCATCGTAACCCATTGGGTGCAAAACATTGAACCCGTTTAGGCGTTTAAAGCGACTGTAAATATCTGATGCAATATATCCTAGTGGGTGTCCAACATGCAGGCCTGCTCCCGATGGATAGGGGAACATATCTAACACATAAAACTTGGGTTTTGCAGCGTTAACATCAACTTTATAAGTTTTATTTTTGCTCCAGTACTCTTGCCACTTCTTTTCAATATCGCCGAAATTGTATTCCATTATTTGAGACTTAAAGTATTAAGTAAAAAGTATCAAGATGCTAGATTGATACTCTATTTTATTTTAAATAAATGAGGGCGCAAAATTAGGAAAAATATTGGTAGCAACAATATAGCCTAAAATGTTGTTGGTTATTGATGCAGCATCTAACTTTAGGGTTTTAATTTAAAAGACTAACAATGCTATGAATACGGAATTTGATTACAAAAAAATAAATAAAAGACTTTGGAACAGTATGGTTGACATTCACATTGATTCAGATTTTTACGATAATGAATCGTTTTTGAAGGGAAAAAATACGCTAAACAATATTGAACTCGACTTGCTTGGAGATTTAAAAGGAAAATCTGTTTTGCATCTTCAATGTCATTTTGGGCAAGATTCTATTTCGCTTGCAAGGCTAGGGGCAAAAGTTACCGGCGTTGATTTATCGGATAAAGCAATTGAAGCTGCCTCAAAATTTGCCAGTGAAACAAATAGCGATGCTAAATTTATTTGCTGCGATGTTTATGATACTCCAAATTATACCAATGAAAAGTTCGATGTTGTTTTTACAAGTTATGGGGTAATAAGTTGGTTGCCCAATATTGATAAATGGGCTGAAGTAATTGCAGGTTTATTAAAACCCGGAGGGAAGTTGATTTTTGCTGAATTTCATCCCATAGTTTGGATGTATGATGATGATTTTTCTGCCATTAAATATAACTATTTTTCTGGCGAAGCAATTATAGAAAGTGAGGAGGGAACCTATGCTGAAAAGGAGGCCAATATTACGAATAAATATGTAGTTTGGAACCATGGTATTGGCGAAGTGGTGAACAGTTTGATAAAAAATGGAATTGAAATTTGCAGTTTAAATGAGTTTAACTATTCGCCCTACAATTGCCTAAAAGGCATGATTGAAATAGCACCTAAAAAATTTCAAATTGAAAAATTTGGTGATAAAGTACCGTTGGTTTATTCTGTTTTGGGAGAGCGTATATAGTTTTTATTTCACACAATATTTAAGCTCAAAACATAGTTCATGAGCACCTCTTAAATGATTTTATTTTAAATAAATGAGGAGCAAAATAAGGAAAGATATTGGGACACTAAAAACATATAAAACTTCTCTAAATAATTGAATAATTGGGGGATAGTCAAGAACAAACTATTTTATTTTTTTGAGGCGAAATTATTTTTAATTTCGCTCGTAGTATTTTTAATGATATGATAGAAAAAATAGTCGGAGGTATTAAAGCAAGATTAAAAGATCCTTTTTGGAAGAATGTGGCCACTTTGTTTTCAGGTTCCGCTCTGGCTCAGGCATTACCCATTATAATTTTACCGGTAATAACCCGTATATATTCAAAAGAAGCTTTAGGTTTTTACTTTGTGTATGTCGCCATTGGTTTACTTACTCAAATTGTTGTATCGTTACAATACCAGCTAGCGATTATGCTGCCTAAGGAAACAAAAGATGCTTATAAAGTATTATCGCTAAATTTTATTCTTGTTTCTGGCATTTCATTGTTAATGTTTTTGGGCATTTTGATATTTTTCGATTTTATAGACTCGTATATTGAACAAATTGAGCTGTTATTATGGCTTTATGCGGTTCCAGTAAGTGCCTTTTTTCTTGGAATGTTTAATGCTTTAAGCTATTTTTTTAATCGAGAAAAAAAATACAAAATAATTTCCATTGGGAAAGTAAGCAAATCATTTACATTTTCTGTATTTCATATCGTATTTGGCTTGTTAGGATTTCTAAGTTCTGGTTTAATTTTAGGTCTTATATTAGGTCAAATGGCAAGCATGCTTTATTTATTATATTGTTTATTTAGCAAAACAGAGTATAAATTGCAATTGAGTTTTTCGGAACTTAAAGAAGTGTTATTAAAGTATAAAGATATTCCTCTTTTCAATACTACTTTGTCGTTTTTAAACACTTTATCGAATCAGCTACCTTTGTTTTTACTTACGCGTTGGTTTGGTGCAGGTGCTGCCGGCGACTATGGTTTGGCAAACCGAATGGTTACAACACCAATGGGGTTAGTCGGGCAATCGGTCGGACAGGTATTTTATCAAGAAGCTGCTGCTATACAAAATAAGGGAGGAAGTTTAGCTAATATTGTTAAGGTAACGTATAAGCGATTATTTAAAATTGGCTTAATACCCTTTATTTTATTGGCATTTTTAGCTCCTTGGATATTCAAACTGGTTTTTAGTGCAGATTATGTGTCGAGTGGTGAAATTACAAGGATTTTAATTCCATGGTTGTTTATAATGTTTTTAAACTCACCTTTAACATTTATTATAACAGTACTAAATAAACAAAGGCAAATGGTGCTTTATGATATATGTTTATTAATTGCCCGATTTTTAGCCCTGTATTTTGGATACACAATATTCAAAAACTTATTTATCGCTGTTGGTTTATTTAGTGCCGTTGGATTTATATTTAATATTGCTTTGCTGCTATATTTTCAGTATATCTCAAAAAAACCAATTATAAAAGTTTATGATTAAAGTTTCTTTTATTGGTGATGTGTGTTTTAATGGTATTTTTGAACGAAAACTTAAAATAGGTCAGGCTATTTTAAGTTCAGAAATAAGTAATAACCTCAGTAATCAAGAATTTGTTTGTTGTAATTTTGAAGGCCCTGAAACCGATGAAGACTATTCAGGTAAAAAAGGGACATCCCTAAAAAATGCCAAGGGTTCAGTGGGTTATTTAAGTATGAATGGTATAAATGTTTTTAATTTAGCCAATAATCATATCTGCGATTATGGAAAGAAAGGCTTGGAAGAAACAATAGAAACCATATCGGGTGAAACATCGAGTTTTGCGGGTGCCGGACTTTATGAGGAAGATGCTTTAAAGCCCATTATTTTAAGAAAGGATGATGAATCGGTAGCCTTGTTAGCCTATGCCGAAAAAGAAAAACCTATAGCAAAGCGGAATAATTTTGGAATGGCAGGAATACCCTCTATCAAAAAAATAAAGGAATATATAAATGCGCTAAAAAAGGAACATAAGTGGGTGGTAATTATGTATCATGGAGGCGAGGAGTTTAGCAGATATCCATCGCCCCGAAAAAGAAAATTATTGCAGAAAATTGCCAAAAAAACTAAAGTTGATGCCATAATTGCTCATCATTCGCATACTTTTCAAGGGATTGAAAAGATTAATGGAAAACCAATTTTTTATTCGTTGGGAAATTTTGTGTTCGATCTTGAAAATCATGATATTTTTCCTTTTACCAATGAAAGTGCTATAGTTACTTTATCATTTACTGAAAATGGAGTTTCGTATGAAATACTACCTACTGTTTGCGATACTAAGGAAGGAGAAATTAGGAAAACGGATTTTGGTTTTATTAAAGAAATAGAGGATCGATCGGATTTTGAAAATTTTAATAACAAATGGCGCAAAGAATGTTTCAGATTAGTTTTTAATCGCCCTGTGCATAAAATGCTCAATCCGGAAGGGAAAAGTTTACAGTCGAAATCACCCATGTTATTACTATTTTCTAGTAAATTTTATAATCGCGTTTTTACCATTTTGAATAACTGGAAATTAAGAAATCAATATTTTAATGCTTTGTACTATAAATATTTGAGTAAATGATCGAATTAAATCAGGATAAAGGTTTTAAATGGTA
Source organism: Salinivirgaceae bacterium (assembly GCA_027858735.1). Taxonomy (GTDB): domain Bacteria; phylum Bacteroidota; class Bacteroidia; order Bacteroidales; family SZUA-534; genus GH45. The sequence goes on along the minus strand of JAQICC010000033.1, from coordinate 1,816 downwards.
TCAGAAAGACAAGCTTTGGGTGAAAGGGGCTTTCTTCGATACTGACAATAACTATTTTGAGAAAGAGCAACTGACAGATTATTTTAAGAATATTACAACCTATAAAACATTTATTGCCGCTGTAAAGAACTGCAATGGGATTTTTACAATAGTGATTCATAAAGACGAGGAGATATGGTGTGCTATTGACCGTTGTGCTACTTTTCCTTTGTTTTATTTTGAAAAAGATAACGGTTGGCTGCTTACTGATAATTATGAATTTGTAAAGGAATCAAAAGATAATTTTAAGATAGACTCCTTTCAGTTGAATGTATATAAAGGATTTGGACACACTTTTGGCAATGAAACACTAATAAATGATGTATTTCAAGTACAGTGTGCTCAAGCAATAAAACTTTCTAAGGATGGACAAAAAGAAGCGCTTTTTTATCATAGCTTTTCAAGAATAGAGTTTGTGAAAGATTCTCATGAGAATTTATTAAACAAGGGCGTAGAACTTTTTGAAGAAAGCTTCAGTCGACTTATAAAAAGTCTTAATAATAGAACTGCAGTTATTCCGTTAAGTGGTGGATTTGATTCGCGAATGATAGCCGCAGGTTTAAAAAAGCAAGGCTATGAAAAGGTTATTTGCTTTACTTATGGTAAAAAAGAAAACAACAATGAGTATAATTTAAGTAAAAAAGTAGCCCATCAGCTTGGCTTTACATGGATATTTGTTGAATATAACAGCACGCTTTTCCAAAACTATTCTGAAACAAAAGAATTTCAAGAGTATATGCACTATATGTGCCATTTAGGCTCTATGTTTTACTTACAAGAGTATTTTGCTGTAAAATACCTAAAGGATAATAATTTAGTGCCTGATGATGCAGTTTTTTTACCCGGTCATTCAGGTGATTTATTGGGTGGTAGCCAATTAATAAAAGCTTTCGATAAAGGCATTAAAGTGAAGGATATTCCGGCAAAGTTTATTCAAAAGAAGAATATTTTTATGCCTTTTAAGAAAGTAGAACTCCTCAAACAAAAGATTGAAATTGAAATAGATGGTGCTAAAGAGAGTATTGGGGCTACTGTTATAGAAGAACTTGATATTAGAGAAAAAATATCGAAAATAATATTCAATTCCTCTCGTGTTTTCGACTATTTTACCTACGAAAAAAGATATGTGTTCTGGGATGTTCAGCTACTTAACTTTTTCCTTTCATTACCATTTAAGGAACGTGAAATGAAAAAGCTTTACGACGAAATTCTGGTTCAAAGCTATTTCAAGCCTTTAAATATTCATTTTTCGCAAGAGTTGCAGCCGGTTAAAAAGCAGCTTCATATGCAAAAGTTCAAAGATAAAGTTAAAAAGATAATGCCGCTTAATTACAGGATTAAACTTCTTATTAAAAAAGATTGGATTAATTATTACAAAGCCACAAGGCCTTTAGTTGAGGAAATGCATATAAGGGGGGGGGATTTTAAGTTTTTTGCTAAATCGTTTAATGAAGTGTTGATCAGCTATTATATTTATTCACTTAATAAAAAATAAAACGGCTCCCAATCGAGAGCCGTTTCAAATATTATTTCTTTACATCTATTGTTTTTCAATCCACTCCCTTGCATTAACAAAAGCCTGAATTCAAGGAGTAACTTCATCTTGCTTTTTATTTTCAGGATAGTAAGCACATTGCCATGGGAATATTGCACGTTCCGGGTGAGGCATCATGGCTAAGTGGCGACCATTTTCGGAACACATACCTGCCGCCGCAAATGGCGAACCATTAGGATTGGCAGGATATACATTATTACTATATTTCACCGGAATATTGTA
>JAQICC010000425.1 GCA_027858735.1 Salinivirgaceae bacterium | reverse complement strand
TAACTTTGCGATTAATCTTGTTATTTTCCCAGATAGTTTCTTTATGTTTTCAAAATCAACATTACTCAGCATTCCTAAGTTTAGCAACTTTAAACGCATATCTTTATTGCTAAACCCCCCGTATTACAAATTCACCAGACATAACAGCATTGAAAATTGTCTTAGTAAACTCAGACAAAAAATTAAACCCTGAATATTTTCTCGGTTTCTCACTTTTAGGCGATAATTTTACTTCTGTGGAATTACATAATTTCTCTATCTTTTTATTAAGGTTTCCATTATTATCTACATTTGATAAACTTTCGATATATCTAATATTACAAGCTTTTGATACTTCAGCAGACCCTTAAAAATTTGAAATATTTTTTCCCATAAAAATTATTGCCATAATAAAGATCACTTATATGTCCTTTTAAAATTATTCTATCAAAACCATGTATTACACCATGTATAGAGTCGGAGTATTTTTCTAAAAAAGTTTTCATGCCTCTATTATACGAAAATTTGTTTGTAGCTTCGCTACATTAGGAATTATTCAGGCTAAATGTATAAAATGTTTTGTTAAATACACTCAAAACGCTTAACTGATTTAATAAAAAAAGGTATTGTAATTTCACAATACCTTTGATGTTTTAAATAGTCAGTAAATATTTCAGAATAGTCCACCATTTTTATAAATGTCTAATTGTACTTCTGAAAAAGGATTAACTTGAATGGTTTTAGCATTTTTTATTGAGGTAACCTTACCAGTTATAAAATTAATTTGTATCCGATCGCCATTTTTAATGTTTAACTCAGCTAATAAATTATAAGTAACAATTGGAAATGCAGCATTAATAGCATTGCGTTCATAAATTGCCCCGTAGCTTTTAGCCATTATTGCACTTATGCCAAGGGCCCTAAAACAATCTACAGCTTGCTGTCGTGAACTGCCTGAACCAAAGTTTTTTCCAACGATAACTATATCTGTAGCTTTAGCTTTTTTTGCAAAATCTTCGTAGCCTTTTAAATTGTCAAAAGTATATTGTCCCATTTCATTAATGTTGGTTATTGACAAATATCTATTATGAAAAATCATATCGGTATCAATATTATCTTCATCAATTATCCATACATTTCCTTCAATAAGCGTAGAATGGTCAATCGCTTTTTTTTCTTTTGGACTTACAGATGTGAGCTGCTCAGTAACACTATTCGGAATTTTAAAATATACAGGTTCATCAGGAATATCATATTGGGTTGTAATTACACCTGCTACTGCCGATGCAGCAACAACAGCCGGGCTGGCTAAATAGACATCGCCTTTACCTTGTTTGCCAGGAAAGTTTCTATTTCCTGTACTTATAGTAACTTCTCCTTCGCCATTTTGTCCAACCTGTCCTGCCGCACATCCGGCACACCCGGCATTAGAAAGTAACGCTCCTGCATTTTTAAATATTTGAATTAATCCTTCATCAAGAGCCTGCTGCCAAACCTCATTTGTTCCTGGTACAATTTTCAGTACTACACCAGGTGCAACTTGTCTTCCTTCTAAAATATTCGCTGCAGCTCGCATATCCATTATTCTGCCATTGGTACAGCTACCAATAAATGCAGAATCAATTTTTGTTCCTTTTACCATTTCAACGGGAACAGTATCATGCGGAGCTCCTGGTCGTGAAACCATAGGTTTAAAATCGGAAAGATTTAATTCGTAGATATGTGCATATTTAGCATCAGCATCGGCTTTTATATTTTCTATTTTTCTACCTGTTCGCTCTTCACAATAGTCTAAAACAAGTTTATTAGGCTCAAATAAAATAATTATACATCCCATTTCGGTGGCCATTGATGATATGGTTATCCTTTCATCAACAGTAAATTGCTCGGTAGCCTTTCCTGATATTTCAACAGCATATCCAAGTAACTGATTAGCACCGAATTCGTTAAGTAAATTCAACGCAACATCTTTTGCCTTAACATCCTCAGGCCAATCACCATTGAGATTTATTTTTACACTTTCAGGCACCTTAAACCAGACTTTTCCCTTATTCCAAGCGGCGGTAATATCCTGATCTCCCATGCCTTGGCCAAATGCCCCAATGGCTCCTAGAATATTGGCATGTGAATCGGTAGTAACTGATGTCGATCCAGGATAAGCTAATCCTTCTTGAATCATTAAATGAGTACCAATGCCTTGGTCAATATCATATACTTTAATTCCTTGTGTGCGAGCATAAATGCGACATATGTGTTGATTTACCGCATATTTTTGATCCGATCCCGTCGGATTACAATCAAAAGTGAAGAAGGTTTTTGTTGGGTCATTGATCGAAAGTTTGTGGTCTCTTAAGTTTTTTACTACGTTGGCTCCACCAAAATCACGAGCCGCTCTGGTATCTATTTCAATATCAACAACATCACTTGGTTTTACATTGTTATGTTTTGAATGATTTGCTAGTATTTTTTCAATTAATGTCATAACGGCAAAAATATTTAATTAGATTATTTAGTGGTTAGTGTTTTTTTAAATTCAACTTAACCCCTCACTGTCAGTAAGTTGTAGTGAGGGTGAAAAAAATCAAAAAAACTGATCAAAATCACTTTTAAATTAAACATTTATAATACTTTTGCAACCTAAAAAAAAATGTTGTAAAATATAATTGAAACAACAAAATTCTATGCAGAAACTTACAAAAATTGTTGCCACAATATCAGACAGAAAATGTGATGTTGAATTCATTCAGAGTTTATATGACTCTGGAGTAAATGTAGTGAGGTTAAATACTGCACACCAAACTTACGATGACACACTTAGAGTAATTGAAAATGTTAGAAAAGTATCTAACAAAATTGCTTTATTGCTTGACACAAAAGGTCCTGAAATTAGAACTACTAAAGTTGTTGATGAAATACCAGTTAAAGGTGGCGATATCATTAAAATGAAAGGTGCCCCTGGCGAGGAATCAACTAAAAATATGATATGTGTAAACTATGCAGGTTTTACAAAAGATGTGCCTGTAAAAAGTCGCATATTAATTGATGATGGGGAGATTGAACTCTGCGTTATTGAAAAAACTGATGACCATTTGGTTTGTAAGATAAAAAACACTGGTTTAATTGAAGGGAAGAAAAGTGTAAATATACCATCGGTTCATATTAAACTTCCATCATTATCGGATAAGGACAAAGGATACGTAAAATTTGCTATAGATAACGATCTTGATTTTATAGCACATTCATTTGTGCGCAATAAAGAAGATGTTTTGGCTATTCAAGATATTTTAGACAAAAGTGATAGCAAAATTAAAATAATTGCAAAAATTGAAAATCAAGATGGTATAGATAATATCGATGAAATTCTTGAGTATGCGTATGGAGTTATGATTGCTCGTGGCGATTTAGCTATTGAAGTGCCACGTGAAAAAATACCATCTTATCAGAAACAATTAATAAAAAAATGTATTGGCCGTCGTAAGCCAGTTATTGTTGCAACACAAATGTTGCATTCGATGATTAAGAATCCACGACCAACACGTGCCGAAGTTAGTGATATTGCAACTGCCATTTTTGATGGAACTGATGCAATTATGCTAAGCGGTGAAACAGCATATGGAGAATACCCTATTGAAGCTGTTGAGACTATGGCAAAAATTGCTTTAGAGGTGGAAAAAGATAAAGAAAAATTTATTGACCCAGGATATACCGTTCTTACTAACGACGTATCGGCATATTTAAGTAAAGCTGCTGTAAAAACATCAGTTAGAATGAATGCTACAGCCATTATTGCAGATACCACAACTGGTAGAACCGTAAGGAACATTACCGGATATAGAGGAGGAGTGCATGTTTACGCTATGACATATTTAGAACGAACTATGCGTGAACTTTCATTGTCATACGGTGTTCACTCGCATGTTATTAAACCAGAAAAAAGCACAGATGCTTTTTTAAGCTCAAGCGCGGCAATTTTGGTTGAACATAAGCATATTAAAAAAGATGATCGTATTGTATTTTTAGCGGGTAGTTTCGGACAGAGCAGAGGAGCAAATTTTATTCAGGTTCTTGAAGCTAAAGAGATAATGGATTCGGATAAATGGACAAGAGGATAATATCAAATTATACAATTTTAAAACCCCGCCTAAGCGGGGTTTTTTATTGCTGTTAATTATAGTATAATTGCAATAAAAATAATTATGAGTAGTATTTGCTTTTTATCAACGGCTTACTGGGCACCAATACAGTATTATGCCAAGTTAATAGCTTTTAATAAAGCAATTATTGAGCAATGGGAAACTTACCCAAAGCAAACCTATCGGAACCGTATGTTAATTTATGGTGCCAACAGTATTCAGTCGTTACAAGTACCCGTGATTAAAGGTTCGTTTAAAAATATACTGCTTAAAGATGTAAAGATTTCCTATGCCGATAATTGGCAAAAAAACCATATAAAATCTATCGAATCAGCATATAGGTCGGCACCTTTTTATGAATATTATATTGATGATATTATTCCATTTTACCATAAAAAGTATACGTATTTATTTGATTTGAATAATGAACTGCTAGAAGAAACTAAAGGCATGCTCGATGCTGATTTTGATGTTGAATTAAGCAGCGATTTTGAACTTATGCCTCAGATTAACGATTATAGATATTCAATGCATCCAAAACGGGAGAAGAACATTCCCGATAATTCTTTTAAATCGGTTGAATACATACAGGGATTTGAACAACGGCATGGATTTGTGCCAAATCTATCTATTCTTGATTTAATTTTTAATGTAGGCCCTGAGGCATCATTAATACTAAAAAGATGTAATGCTTAAAAAAAATGGCCACCATATTGGCAGCCATTTTAATATTTTTTTAAGTTGTATTATTTACAACGCTTTAATTTTTGCTTCTACTTCAATTGCTTTATCGGCCATTTCAAGCTTTGTGTAAATGTTTTGAAGAGCTTTTAAAGCATTTTCATTTTCAGCATCATACTCTGCTGATTTTTCCATTAAAGGTAAAGATTTTTCAAATTCATCTTTTGCCTTATTTTGTAACTCTTTGGCCTTTTCAAATTCAGCTTCTTGTGCTTCAGCATCTTCTGGAAATTGGACTTTAGCATTTGAAATTAATTCATTTGCTTCTTTTGTAAAATTATTTGCCTCATTATAGAAATTTAAACCTTGTTTAAGATATCCTTTAGAAGCGTATCCTTTTAATTTTTCATCATCAGTAAACTTTGCAAGACCAGCGTTGCACGTTTCAATCATGCCCTCAATATCTTTGGTTTTGTATTGAATTACTGCAACCATTTGATAAGGTTTTGACTCTTTATAACCATTTTCAATAGATTTTTGAAAATAGGGAAGAGCTCCTTTAAGATTTTTTGCTTTGTATGCGCAATAACCTGTATTGTACGTTAAAGCTTCATCAATGGTTCCTTCTGCTTCTAATAGTTTAAGAGCTTCAGCGTATGCAGTAAATGCTGCTGCATAGTCTTTGTTCTTATACGACTCGTTTCCTTCATTCTTTAATGTGTTTGCATCCTTTTCTTGACCAAATACATTAATTGTTAATCCAATTAATAAAGCTAATACTACTTTTTTCATTTTATTTTGTTTTTATTATTTGTAAAAATAGGGTTCAAAAATATGAATATTGATATTAAAACCAACATTATTTAAACTAATTATCTGATTTTTTTACATGTTTAACCAATATGTTGGTGTAAAAACAATGAATTAACACTTTTTAGAAAAGAGGTGAATAACCAAAGGGCGAGTTCAATCCAAAATTTGTATGGCTATTAAAATTTCTATTGTATGGCCTATCCGATATATGCATTTGTGCATTGATTGAAAAATTACGAGTTACGTTATAATTTACGCCTAACGATACATCTTTGTATTGCTTTTGAAGAGCCATTGGAGCATCTGGTATATTTAAAATATTTTCGTCAACCAATACTGTTGCATTTACATTTACTTTATTGCTAAGTTTATAAATACCTGAGGCATATGTAAAAAACGATGTTAATGTCGCATTGGTTTTTTCTAAATAATATTCATTGTTAAACATTGGATAATTATTCAATTGAGTATATCGAGCACCAACACCAGCAATTATTGAAAATTTTTTAGTTATATCAAATTTTGCACTAGGCGAAAAATAGTTGCTAAAATAATATGAATCATTCAAGGCTGTGCCAACTTCTGTGCCTATATCAAAAGAATAATCAGCAGCCCCTAATCCCTTTGAAAAATTGTCTGCTTTTCCAAAATCTTGACATTGTCCACAACTCCACAAGCTAACAAAAAGAGTTATTGTAAATAATTTAATTTTTTGCATAATAACGTTTGGTCAATTACCACAAATTAAATGCCAGTTATTTCATTTCTAATGCTATCAACCGTTGTAAGTAAATTTGAAAATACTTCATCGGAAATAAAAATTTCTGTTTTTGCCTGTAGTGTTGTAATGTTTGATTCATTATTAGTTACTGGTTCTACTTTTGAAGTAACAATTTGTATTTGATCATAAACTGCTTTTATATTTTCAACCATGGCTAAAATATAGTCAATATCTGCATTGTTTTCGTAACTGGATAGTAAACTAATTAGGGTTGCAAGCGAAAGCTTTTGATCAATAATACGGTCAATCAGTTCATTGTTATTTGGCGACGATTTAGCTAAACTTGTTGCTATGTATAAACCTTCAATCCATCCGCCAGTTATTATAAGTGTTGCTATTTCAGGACGGCCAGCTTCTTTTAAATAAGTATTACTGTTCATAAAACCATCAGTAATAATATTCATTGACGAATCTCGATTATTTACATTTTTTTCTAAACGTTCTACAAAATTAGCTTCTAAAAAATCAAGTATACTTAATTCATCTGCCAGCCTTTTCGATATGGCCATGTAATCAATGGCTGCTTGTGTTTGTGAAAACAATCCGCAATAACTGAGGTCTGCACCGTAAACACCAAAATTTAAAGCTTTATCACGTGAAGTGGTATAGTTTTTAGCATTTTCAGTCGAATTTAATAAATTTTCATCGAATTCAGTACCCGCTCGTTTAATTAGCATTGCAGTTTCAATGGGTGAAGGAAGTGCATAAAACACCTGTTTTGCTTTATTCAAATCATCTACCAATTCATCATCAACCTCAAGTTCTTTGTCTATTTTGCTATTTAACTCCGATTTAGTTTTTGGGTTTTCGTTACATGCACCAAGTGCAATTAATGAGGCTACTGAACCTATAATAAATGCTTTTCTAATCATGGTTTTTAAATTTTTTATTGACTGAGCTATAAAAGTAAACAAATTTACTGCAATTGGCAAAGTATAATTTTCTGTATTTTTTTTAACAGGCATGGTATTTAAATAGATAGTATCTCTACTTAGCCCCTATGTTTGTAATGAGATAAGTTCCATAGTAAATATTACATTTATTTATGAAACCAAAAAATAGAACATTATGAACAAAAGTAAACAATTAGATTTTAGCGGTCAAAAT
>JAQICC010000424.1 GCA_027858735.1 Salinivirgaceae bacterium | reverse complement strand
ACCCTCTGGATAAAATTACCCCCACACTCTATGGCTCCTTGAAAAAGATTTGTATTTTTAAACTTTTTCTGGAACATCGAGGTGGGTGCACTGCTGCTCATGCAGGGCACACACAATGTATAAAAATAATAGCCGGTTTGTCAGTAAAATCAAGGGTTGTAGCCCGCTTCAACTTTCGTGTAACTTGACAGGAAAGTGCCACGCAGTCGGCTACTATTCTTATACTAAACGTTATAGCCAATTTAGAAATCATGACCATGGAATATCAAATAATCTTAAAGGAGAGAATTACTGATTCTCATTGTAAGACTTTTGCAGAATTGTTAAGAGAACAAGGAAAAGTAAAAGGAGATTTAAACTTAAAAGTAGATAGGTGTATAATGATTGCTTTTGTATTCTTAGATGGCGAAGCTATTGGTTGTGGAGGTATTAAAGAGAAAACACAATCTGACTTTTTAAAAGAAAAAGCTAATTTACCTGATGAGTCTCAAAGTTTCGATTGGGAACTAGGTTATATTTTTACAAAACCCGCATATTCTGGAAAAGGAATTGCTTCCACCTTAATAAGCAATCTGATTACAGAATATGGAAATGAAAACTTAATGGCTTCGACTGAAATTTCAGCTAATCCAGGAATGGTAAGAATTTTAGAAAAGAATGGTTTCAGGCATTATGGGACTCCTTGGAAGAGTAAAATACACTCGAATTATTTAGGACTCTTTCTCAAATATAAGTAATTGGAATGAATGAAACTTTTAGAAATATATCATTAGTCATTGAAGTTGGTAATTCAATTAAATTTATCAAAAGAGGTCTCGGCGAGGTTCAAAAAATTACAGGAACAAATGATTTTTACCACCCGGCACTGCAATTTTTATCAAGTGGATTTGAAAGGCTTTTTAAAACAATGCTTTGTCTTAGCTATAAGGAGGTTAACGACAGATTGCCATCGTATAAAGAATTATTGAAAGGAAAAAATGGACATGATATTGTATACTTAAAATCAGAGATTGAAAAAATATGCATACCTATAAATCGACCTTTTGCAAGTAAGGATTACGATATAATAACAAAAGACAAAATCATCAACAGTATTTGTTCGACTTTATCTGAATATGGACAGAAATCTCGTTATTTTAATCTTGATGCAGTTTTGGGGATAGAACAAGAATTTGATGCAATTAAAGCATGGGAAAAGATTGAGACTAATATGCTAAAAGAACACTTTGGAGAAAAAAAGTTTTACAGCTTTTTACAAAACCCAAAGAAATTAGACGCATTTTATGAGAAATCAAATGAATTAATTATTTCAAGAGTAGAACTCTTTACCAGAGCAGTAACCAGACAATTTATGTTTGGAAACTTCTCAAAAGATTCTAAAATGTTTTTATTTGAAATTGAACCATTTAGTGATATTGATGATAATCGTATTGGGAAAACAGATTATAGATTTTAAGAAAAAACTGGCTATAACGGAGCTATATACGCCAGCCGTGGCATCCACAGCATATTGAGGGTTTCGTTTTATCTTCTTACATGCTTTCAAGCTGATAAAGTCACAGCTGATCTAAAGAGCTATGCAAAAGCAAAAATAACCTGCACCTTATAGGCTTTGGAATTCGGAATCCTTTCACTTCTGCCACTTCTTAAAATTCTCCGCCTGCTCGAAAATCTCTTTATACACTTCGTCCCGGTCAACCGGAGGGTAATCATTTTCGGCCAGGAGGATAATTAAATCGGCTTTTAGCTCCGCTTTTATGTCATCTCTTTTGCTCCAATCGGTGTATTTGGCTTTGTCGTCAACCACTTCTTTTACCTCTGCAGCTAAATGAATGAGTTTTTCCTCAGGATAGGCAAAATCGTATTTGACGGTCAGTGCTTTTAGAATGTCGTAGAAGGCCTTTTCTTCGAAGTCAATTCCCAGATCATTAAATGACTCCTTTTCCTTTTTAAGAGCATGATAAAGATTGATTATTTCGTCTGTAAAATCCTCCAGAACTTCGCTTCTGAATACGTCACTTTCTTTTCTTTCATTGTATCTTTCTACAAGCTTTTGCATTTTTTTAGTGAATTGAATCCCTTTAGTTCTATTAGTTTTTTTGAACTCACTAATCGCTTTTGCCAACAATTGCTGTAGTAATTTTATCTTGGTATTGGGCAGCTTTATTTTCTCGATTTTTGCCAGGTAATCCTCGTAAAAGATGTCCGTTTCTGCGTTTTTGTCTTCATTCAGTTTAAAGATCTCCTCTACCCCGTCACTGGCAAGCGCATCTTTTATCATTTCACGGACTTTGGTGTTCATTTGTGCCGTATCGGGAGCCGTTCCTTTGGTAAGTTTGAAAACAATAGAACGAACGGCCAGAAAAAAATGGACGTAGTCTTTCTCTTTTTGGCTCAGTTTTTCGCTGGCAGAACAAATATCATAAGCTGCTTTTAAGCGCTTTACCAGAAACATGAACCGTTTTTCCAGCTCATTGGTCATCTGGACAAA
>JAQICC010000399.1 GCA_027858735.1 Salinivirgaceae bacterium | reverse complement strand
TATTTGTGAACTTCATCAATAAGCAAGTGTTTTCCATTGTTTATAAAAAATTGTTCGGCCAAACTGTATAAGGTATTCCTTGTAAAGAATAGATCGTCCATAGCAAAATATAGCACCGTGTTATCAATAGGTAAAAACTTTTTAGCATACTGTAATAGCAAAGTTGTTTTACCTGTGCCACGTGCCCCTTTAATAGCAACTAAGCGGTGTGTAAATAAATTTTTACTTATTAGAAATCGTTGAAAGGTTAAATCTATTTCTTCAATTTTCCGGTTTGATTTTAAAAATAATTTCTCCATTATATTGTTATTGTATATTTGCAAATATAATAAATTAATGGTGTTCATCAATCACATAATAAGCAATTAATGTAAATGAATGTTAACAAAATGATAAATTGGGGAAGGGGATGTTTTAATTCAAAATATCCAGTAGGCTTTCGGTATAATGATTTTTTTCTTTCATAATTCGTGAAAATTAGTGTAATTCGTGGCTAAAATATTTTTATTATGATAGTTTATATAATATCACTTATACTTTCCGTCGCTCTAACCTACTTAGTCCGCCTCCTTGCCCTCAAAAAAAACATTATTGACAATCCCAATGAGCGCAGTTCTCACACCATACCAACACCACGTGGTGGAGGTTTAGCCATTGTAATAGTTTGGTTTTTAGGCTTAGGTTATTTGTTTTGGAAAGGACAGATTGAACAAAACTTATTTTTCGCATTACTCTCAGGTATTGTTTTAGCAATAGTAAGTGCATTTGATGACGTACTAGACTTAACACCCAAGGTTCGTATGTTAGCTCAGGCTATTTCTGCAGCAGGAGCTTTGTATTTCTTAGGTGGGTTTAATTTATTACCAGAGATACAAAATCCATTTGTGCTATGGATATTTACGTTTGGGGCTTTTATTGGAATCATTTGGTTTATAAATCTTTACAACTTCCTTGATGGAATTGATGCCTATGCATCTCAAGAAGCGATTTTAGTGACGGTAGGAATGCTTATTATTTCAGGAAGTTCATTCTTAGGATTGTTAATAGCAGCTGTTGCTGGATTTTTGGTTTGGAACTGGCCCAAAGCAAAAATATTTATGGGCGATGTGGGTAGTACGCAACTGGGCTTTATACTTATAGTGCTTGGAATTTACTTTCACAATTCGTTAGAATTGAATATGGTTAATTGGTTAATACTTACTTCTCTATTTTGGTTTGATGCAACTTACACCTTATTCAGACGATGGAAAAATAAAGAACAACTAAGTAAAGCGCATCGTAAGCATGGATATCAAAGGTTAACTAGAGCAGGATGGTCTCATTTGAAGGTGGATATTTATGCGATTATTATAAATTTAATGCTTATAGGAATAGTTTTATTAAATCATTTTTATTTGCAACAAGATATTATGGCATTGATAGTATCAATAGGATTGCTTTTCTTTGTGAATTGGAGGGTTGATAAAATTTTTGCTTTTCCAAAGGATTAAAGGTTTACTAGTATAACTTCATTTAGGCTTTGAGATAGGGAATAATTCATGTAAATTTGTTTATCTTGTCTGTGTTAGCAAGATTGGTTGATAAAAATGAAATATGAGTAATATAGAATTAACGGCAGTATTTGAACCATGTGATGAAGGTGGGTACATAGCATATATTAGAGAAATTGAGGGAATAAATAGTCAGGGGGAAACTATTGAGGAGGCTAAGGAAAACCTTGGCGACGCAGTAAATTTAATGTTTTCCGAAATAAGAAGTAAATCTGTAACAAGCAAGGCTAAGAAATTAGTTACACAAACTTTAACTTTTACCCTTTAATGAAGCGGTATAAGTTGCTAAAACATCTTAAAGGATTCAATTGTTTATTGCACAGAGAAAGAGGTAGACATTCATTATTTAAAAATTCTATCAATGCAAAGATGACAACAATACCCCGTCATCCTGATATAAAAGAAAATCTTTGTAGGAAAATTTGCAAAGATTTGGGTGTTGTTGATGTACTGAAGTAACATACTTAAAATATTATCCGTGATAATTAGTGATAATTCGTGCAAATTTGTGGACAAAAGAAATAGAATATGATTACAGATATCTCATTACTCGATCCAAATAAAACTTATACCTACGCTGATTATTTAATGTGGCGTTTTCAGGAACGTGTTGAACTCATTAAAGGTAAAATTTATAGAATGTCACCGGCTCCGGCTCGTAGGCATCAGAAAATATCAATTAAATTATCAAGAATATTATTGAACTATTTCGATAATAAAAAATGCGAAGTTTATACAGCTCCTTTTGATGTAAGGTTACCGCTAGAGAATAATAATAATCCATACACAGTTGTGCAACCTGATTTATGTGTAATATGCGATTTAAATAAGCTTGATGATCAGGGATGTAATGGTGCTCCTGATTTCATTATCGAAATTTCATCACCCAGAACAGCCCAGAAAGATGTTCATGAAAAATTTGAAATTTATCAAGAAGCTGGTGTTCGAGAGTACTGGATTGTTGCGCCGGAAGATGAAATGGTAGATGTTTTTCTTTTAAATGAAGAAAATAAATATATTCATTCAGGCAAATATGCCAACCAAGATAGATTAAAAGTCAATATTTTCAATGATCTTGAAATAGACCTTACCAAAGTTTTTGCGTAAAAACAAATATTACAATTATTTAAATTCGTGTTAATTTGTGAAAATTTGTGGCTAAAATAGAATATAAAATAAATTCGTGATAATTTGTTGAATTCGTGGACAAAACTTTAATTTCGTGCCCATAAATGGAGCAATAATCTTATGCAGAATAAAATTTCCCGAATTTCAATTGATAAAACCAAGCTGGTAAACCGCCTTTTTCAAATAAGCGTTGCGCTATGGTTCTTACGTATGGTATTACCTGGAATTAAATACCTTTTTTTACCTTCTGTTGGAATTTTACTTATAGCCACATTATTCTCATTAAAAGAAAACCTTTTTCGGAAAGAATATATTTTTGAGTTTCTAAAGACTTTTAACCCATTAATTTTTATGGGATTATTTTTTTGTATTGGAATTTTTCTTTCTGATCAGTTTTATGACAAACCTTTTCGTGATTTGCTTGAATACGCAGTAAATTTTTTTTTCTTATTTATATTTTTTGCTTTAACCTATTATTCAAAGAATAACGAAGGATTTTTTTGGGTTTTTCGACGAATGAGTCGAGTTATTTGGGTAACCTCAATTATAGTAGCAACTATAGGGCTGTCAAAATTTACCTTACAACTTTTACATATTCACATACCTATTGAAACACCCTGGGGGACTTCTATAAATGACGATAAAAATTTCTATGCCCTATATTCTTTTTTAGGTTTAACCGGACTTTTTCCACGAGCTCAGAAAAAAGGCGGAATTGCTGATAATGTAGTGCTCTTAGGGTTGGCATCACTTTTAATTTTAAATATTGTTTTTTCTTTTTCCACAAGGAGTGTCATACTTTTGCTATTGCTCCTTATAGTCTTAATCATTGTCCAATTAAGGGAAATTTTCCATCATAATAAGTCAAACACTTCTTTGGCTTCAAACCTAAGAATACCAACCATTGTTTTTGTTATTTTTGCAGGATTCGCAATATACCAATGGAATAGTCACCCCGAACAGAAAGAAAACTGGTTGGTCAATTATTTTGGCTTCGATCAGTCAGCTCTCAATGATGATAAGATAAAGATCAATGAATTAGCATATCAATTAAAGAAATGGGATTTTGCATTACAATTATTTGAGGACTACTCCATAACAGAAAAAATTTTTGGAAATGGGTTTGGTTACTTAACAGATTTTGGAGAAAAATATAGAACTGGAATTGATTATCCACATAATCCTGTATTATCAGCGCTACTATATTCAGGCATACTAGGCGCTATTTTTGTGCTCTTCTTTTTGTTTGTGTCTTTTTATTATAGTGTTTTGTATTTCAATAAGCATCCTCTATTTGCCATGATGCTTTTTGTTTGTACCCTCTTTATATTTTTTAGCGGGAATAGTATTTTCAGTGTACCCATATTCCTTTTTCTTTTTTCACTCTCATTTTTGGTTCGCCATCAGGAAATTAGTGAATTGAAGTTGGTTCCTAACTTGAGTAAGCCTGGAAGTAAATTTATCAAGGAAACTTTTGATTATTTATTAGCGACTATTGCCATTGTTGTATTGTCCCCAGTACTTGTAATAATTGTATTGTTTGTAAGTTTTACCATGGGATGGCCTGTAGTATTTACTCAGGTTCGTATTGGTCAGAATGGTAAATCGTTCAAACTGCACAAATTCCGCAGTATGAAAAAAGTAAAATCGAATACTACTGTGGCAGCACAAGAACAAAACAGAATTACTCGATTTGGAAAATTTATGCGAAAATATAAATTTGATGAATTACCAGAGTTGTGGAATATTATTCGTGGTGATATGAGTTTTGTTGGGCCTCGTCCTGATGTGCCGGGCTATGCAGATGTGCTAGAAGGTAGCGATAGAATTATTTTACAATTGAAACCAGGCTTAACTGGAGCTGCATCGTTAAAATATATGCATGAAGAATATTTATTGGCTAAGCAAGGTAACCCAAAAGAATATAACGACAAGGTGATTTTTCCTGATAAAGTCTTAGTGAATAAAAAGTACATGCAAAAATGGTCACTCTTGCTTGATTTAAAAATAATCGCCTTAACCGCAAATGGGAAATCTATGCATGAAGACAAATTCTTGTAATGACACAAAAACCAATAGACATTTAAATAATTAATGTAAATTTGTGTGAATTCGTGGTAAAATATAAAGGTATGGAAACAAATATTTCATCATTAGATATAAATAAAACCTATAATTATGCTCAATATCTTACTTGGAGGTTTCAAGAACGAATTGAAATAATAAAAGGACGTTTGTTTAAAATGTCACCAGCACCAGCAAGAAAGCATCAAGAAGCATCAGGGGATTTGTTTAGACAAATAAGCAGTTTTTTATATAAAAAACCTTGTAGTGTGTTTTCAGCTCCTTTTGATGTGCGCTTTCCAAAAGGTAATTCAGACGAGGAAACTTACACCGTGGTTCAGCCTGATATTTGTATTATCTGCGACAAGTCAAAATTAGATGATCGGGGATGTATAGGAGCTCCTGATTTTATTATTGAAATTTTATCACCATCGACTGCAGAAAAAGATACTAAGGATAAATTCCAACTTTATCAGGAACAAGGAGTAAAAGAATACTGGATGGTTTACCCGGGAGAACACATGGTAGATGTTTTTAAACTGGATAAAAGAGGAAAATATCAGTTTGATGCAAAATATGTAAAAAGTGATAAGGTAAGGGTAGGAATATTACCAGAGCTTGAAATCATACTTGACGATGTTTTCAGAGATGACTAAGCTCTAGAAAATTTTAGGGGGTCTATTTTACAGGAATAGCTACAATAACTTCCACATAAAAAAAAATCAATAATATATTTATTCGTGTTCATTCGTGTAATTCGTGGCTAACTATTATATTTAGACCTCTAAATTTTAAATTATGCAAGAAAAAATTTGGCTTTCTCCTCCACATATGAGTGGTGAAGAGCAAAAATATATCCAACTGGCTTTCGATGAGAATTATATAGCCCCTGCAGGTTCAAACTTAATTGGTTTTGAAAAGGAATTAGGCGAATATCTGGGTATTCCTCACGTTTTGGCATTAACTTCGGGTACGGCTGCAATTCATTTGGCGCTAATTACCTTAGGTATAAAGGCTGGTGACGAGGTATTAGCACCTTCTTTTACTTTTGCAGCTTGTGTTAATCCAATTGTATATCAAGGAGCAATTCCCATATTCGTAGATAGTGATAGCGAATCATGGAACATGAGTCCGGAATTGTTGGAGAAAGCTATTGTTGACAGAATAGGAAAGGGTAAAAAACCCAAAGCAATTATTGTGGTACACCTTTATGGGATGCCTGCTAAAATGAAACCTATACGCGAGATAGCCGATAAATATGAAATACCTATTATTGAGGATGCAGCCGAAGCCTTAGGTAGTGAATACCAAGATCAACGCTGTGGTACTTTGGGTGATATTTCAATAATTTCATTTAATGGAAATAAAATTATTACCAGTAGTGGGGGGGGGGCTTTAATCTCACGCAATCGGGAATGGATACAAAAAGCCCGATTTTTAGCGACACAAGCAAAAGATGATTTTCCTTATTATCATCATACGCATATTGGGTATAATTATCGGATGAGCAATGTGGTAGCTGGTATAGGAAGGGGACAGCTTGAGGTTATTGAGAATAGGGTGAAAAAACGCAGGGCAAACTTTGACTTTTACTTATCGCAACTGGGTAAATTTGAAGGAATTTCGTTTTTAAGACAACGGCCAAGGGCATATTCCAATTATTGGTTAACCACTATTTTGGTTGATCCCGAAAAAACAAATGGAGTTTCCGGTGAGGATATTCGTTGGGCGCTAGATGCTGAAAATATTGAAAGCCGTCATTTATGGAAACCCATGCATATGCAACCCGTTTTTGAGAAGAGCCCGGCTTATGTTGATGGAACCTCCGAAAAATTGTTTAATATCGGCTTATGTTTACCTTCAGGCTCAAGTTTAATCGATGAACAAAAAGAACGAGTAGTCTCTACCATAGTAAAGACATTGAATGGTTAAATTGTTATTTTTTAAAGGCTTATAGTATAAATATAAAATCAACTTGTGAAGTTTGCATTTGAAATAGAAACTTTAAAGTACGTTTTAATCTGGATAACTTAATCATTTTAAAAGTGCTGTCAAAATAGAAAAAACATATAACTCTTGGCGAAACTTAAGCTAATTAACTTGTTGAAAAGTCCGATTGCTAAAAACCTAAGCATACTTGTTTCGGGTACCGTAATTGCTCAATTAGTGTATGTTGGTTTTCAAGTAGTACTACGAAGGCTGTATTCTCCAGAAGATTTTGGTGCCTTTGCGGTTTATATGAGTGTTGTTGGTATTGCTATTACGATTGCCTCATTAAGATATGAACAAGCTATTGTATTACCAAAATCAGATATTGATGGGTATAAACTCACAAAGTTATCCATTTTAATTTCTTCAGTATTTGTATTGTTTTTTGCAATCATATTATTCTTTTTTGGCACTCACTTTATGAATTTGATTGGTTTGTCGTCAAACTATTCCTCCTGGTTGGTTTATTTACCGATTACAATATTCATATTCTCAACATATCAAGCGTTAAATTACTTTTTAATTCGATTAAAAAAATTTTCAACATCAGGTTCAAATAAAGTAGTTCGAAGGTTTGTTGAAGGTGGATTACAGACAGTTGTAGGGTATTGGGGTAAAGGCTTTGGATTAGTTATAGGGGATATAATAGGTCATATTGTTATAATTTTTAGAACAATTCGAAATATAGGGAAAATGAAGTGTTGGGATGCTGCTGATAATTCATTGACAATTTCACAATTGTCAAATGAGTATAAAAAATTCCCATTATCTAATGCCTTACCATCCTTAATGAATGCCATAAGCAGGCTATTGCCTATTATAATGATAAGTAGGTTGTTTAGTGCAGAAGTAACTGCATACTTTGATTTTGCAAGGGGCATATTGATTATCCCTTTATCATTAATAGCTGTTTCATTAAATCAAATATTAGTTCAGCAATTTGTGCAAAAGAAAAATAATAAGCAATCGGTGAAAAAAGATGCGCTAGGAACGTTTTTTATTTTAATGCTGGGAGCTCTCCTATTTATACTGATAATAAAGTTTTTTGGGATACCGATATTCTCTTTGGTTTTTGGTGAAACTTGGATAAATTCGGGTGTTTATGCGCAAATTTTAATCTGGTCTTTTGCAATTAAGTTTGTTGTTTCGCCTTTTAATTCAAGTTTTATAGCTTTTGAAAGAATAGGGATAGGATCCTTATGGCAGACATTTTATTTTATTTTAATAGTATCGTTATTTTTTATTGATTTTGAAAATATTGAATCATTTCTTAAGCTTTATGTGGTTGTTGACGTAATAGCCTTTGCTGTGGCAGGCATTATTAATTTTAGTATATTGCATCAATACGAAAAGCGATTAAAACAAAAAAATCTGAATTCTTAATGCAAAAGATTTGTCACCTTACATCAGTTCACCCTCCATTCGACATAAGGATATTTCATAAGCAATGTATAAGCCTTAAAAATGCTGGATATAAGGTGTGTTTAGTAGCTCCCATAGCATCCAATCAAGTTAGAAATGGTATTGAAGTAATTTCGAATAATTTACCCAAAAATAGATTAGGTAGAATGCTGGCAGTAACCTTTAAAATGACAAAGATGGCGCTAAAAACAAAAGCTGTAATTTTTCATTTTCATGA
The DNA here is from genome assembly GCA_027858735.1 of Salinivirgaceae bacterium. Lineage (GTDB taxonomy): Bacteria > Bacteroidota > Bacteroidia > Bacteroidales > SZUA-534 > GH45. The sequence goes on along the minus strand of JAQICC010000399.1, from coordinate 27,553 downwards.
CCCTGAGTTAATGCTTTCTGGTATTCTGCTTAAGTTAAGTGGCAAAAAAGTAATTTTTGATGTGCATGAAAATGTTCGACTCTCTATCTCTTCCAAAGATTGGTTGCCAAATTGCTTAAAGCCTTTTGTGCGACAAATCTATTTTTTTGTGGAAAGGTTTAGTATTTTGTTTTTCGATGCTTTGGTCTTAGCCGAAGATTCTTATTTGAAGTACTATCCACAACTGAAATCAACAGTGGTGCTTAATTTACCTATTCTGATTGATAATATTTCAGCTACAAGAAATTTTGAGAAACCTCATAGCTTCGTTTATACAGGTGGAGTATCGGAGAATAGAGGCGTATGGGAAATGATAAAACTTGTTGAAAAGCTAAATCAGCATAACGTTGTATGTGCTTTAAAAATTGTTGGGCAGATATTCTCTGACAACTTGAAAAGTGAAATAATCAAATACATAAATAAGCATGGGTTAACTGAACAGATTGAACTAGTTGGAAAAATAGAATTTACCCAAATTCAAAGTTATTTAGAAAATGCCGATATTGGGTTGGTATTTTTAAAACCCGTTGCCAATTATTTGGAATCATTACCTACAAAAATGTTTGAATACATGCAATTTGGATTGCCCATAATACTATGCAATTTTCCTTTATATGAAAATTATATCAATAAAACAAGGGCAGGAATTTGCATAAATATTGAAAAAATTGATGATGAGATTCCTAAAATCGTAGAATTTTTAGAGAATACCGAAGAATTGCAAAGTATGAGTAAAAATGGATTACAATCAGTTTCATTAAAATATAACTGGATATCGGAGGAACAAAAATTGGTGAGTCTTTATCAAAAATTATTAAATTAATGGAAGGTGTTTCAATAGTTATTCCTTGCCTTAACGAAGAGCAATATATAGGCGAATGTTTGGATGGACTTATTTTAAATGGCTATAATATCGATTTGCTTGATGTTCTGGTTGTTGATGGAGGTAGTACCGACAAAACAAGGGAGATTGTTTCTACTTATCAAGTAAAATATTCATGCATACAATGGATAAAAAATAAAAAACAGAAAACACCTTTTGCCCTCAATTTAGGTATTAAGAATGCTAAGTACAACTACGTTTTAATTGCAGGAGCCCATGCTGTTTACCCGCTTAACTATATCGCTATTTTGTATCAATTAATAAAAAGTGATAATATAGATGTGGTTGGAGGAGTTTTGGAAACGAAATCAAAACATGAAAATGTAAAATCGAACGCTATATGTTACGTATTGTCCCATCCATTTGGTGTTGGTAATTCAACCTTTCGTACGGGAGCTGATGAATTATTGGAAGTAGATACAGTACCATTTGGCTTATATAAAAAGGAGCTATTTGATATAGTGGGGTTGTATAATGAAAAATTAATTCGAAATCATGATATGGAATTATCGAGTAGAATTAAATCTTTTGGTTACCATATTTGGATGGATCCCACATTAAAATGCACTTATTATGCACGAGAAACTTTTATGGGTTTGGCAAGAAATAATTATGGAAATGGTTATTGGAATTTAAAAACCTTGAGCATTACCCGCAAATTTTCATCCTTGGGCTTACGGCATTTTATCCCATTATTTTTTGTTTTATCGCTCCTAATACCATGTCTGTTGCTTTTCTTTTTCTCACCTTGGATATTGATAATTGCTGGAGTTTCTTTATTATCTTATTTCAGTTTATTGGTATTTATATATGTAAATAGTAAGGGGCAAAACTTTTTCTATTTAATGTATTCTTTTTTGTGTTTGCATTTTTCATACGGATGGGGTTCCATAATGGGAGCTCTTTCGATATATAATTTTAGGAAGTAGCTTATGAGAATTCTGGAGTATTATTATCGATCAAAAGGCAAAGAGATACCCTATTATGCTAAGTATTCGTTGCATTTAATATTATGGCGACCCATTAGAAAATATTTGAATGTGGTTATTATTCCAAATATTCCATTTAATGGAATTCGTATAGCTATGTATAGGCTAATTGGTTTTAAAATTGGCAAAAATACTTTTATTGGTATGAAATGCTATTTAGATGATACAGAGCCGTCTCATACTGTAATTGGTTCAAACGTTACCATTTCATATGGATGCTATTTTGCATTGCATGGTAAAGGGCAACAAAGGCTATTTATTGAAATTAATGATGGTGTCTATATAGGCATGCGCTGCAATATAATTACCCGAAAAGAGAAATTAATAATAGGAGAAAAAAGCATTATTGGAGCTGCTAGCTTGGTTAATTGTTCTGTGGAAAAGAATACTACTGTAGTAGGAGTTCCTGCAAAAAAGATATAGTGAAAAAAAAAGGCTACCGAAGTAGCCTTGAATATTATACACGTAATTTAGTTTTTGTCAATATTCTCTTCCTTAGATCTTCTTATTTGTGCAAATACAAATTTACGACGGTCAATTATGGTAATGATTAGTAACCCAAGTAAAAAACCAAGTTTGGTATATTGATTAACCATGCGTTCAGTTTTCTTATCCTTTGCTAAAACGGGTACTGAAAAATCCAGAACAAGCTCAATAGGATCTTTATACAATAATAAAGCTTTTTCTAAGGATTGTTGTTGTTTGTAAAGGTTTAATACTTCATTGTGATAAAGTTTGGTTTCTTTTTCACCTACCAATAAAACTTCACCAAATTTTACAGTTTTGTCTTTTTGCTTACCGAAATATTCAGTTCGCTTTAAACTATCCAACTCTGCCATTTCCTTTTGAAGTCTTGGAATAAGCTCTTGTTGTTGTTTTAATCTAATATAGTTTCTTTCTTTAACCCTTTTATTATTGGTTACATAGTTTAATACTTTTTCTTTAATGGCAGGAATATATTCAAATCCAAGGGTATCGCTAAATTCAATTTGCACACAAAAATTTCCATATTGCCGTTGTTTTACAGTAACAGAATCATGTGTTTCCACTGTTTCAATATCTTCAACCACGTCCCATATGCCATCTTTATTGATATCGAGTACATAGGTAGCGCCAATTTTTTTTATGCTTTCTAAAGTATCCTCTCCAAAAGCTTTTGAATAATCCCAATTGTTAATGCTTTTAATGATTTCAACATTGTCGATTGTATGTGAAAATGCGACTAATTCTGATTTATAGTAGGGTTCTGTTGTTTTTACTTGAAAATACCCTACAGCTGCACCTAATATAATGGAAAGAGCAAACCAAGGACTGTTTCGCACACCAAAGTAAAAAATATGTAAGCCAATTTTATATGCCCATTGAATTTGTTTTCCTAGCCAATTAAAAATATTGGTAAATAATTCAATCAAGTCAATTTCTTGAGGAGTTTCCTTTTTATCTGTCATTATAACAATTATTTTTGTTTAATATAACTTTTATTAGTATACCAAGAGTTTGAAATAGAAAGTTCGAGTTCAAGGCTTGCGACTTTTGTATATCAGAAGTTTGTATTTTGTAAGTATCTGATATTCAGGAATGTCACAAGGTAGAAATCAGACTTTATAGTCGAACTCTAATGAATGCTCAAAAATATAAAATTTTTATTAGCGAACGATAATTTTCAGCTTTTGTTTTATCACCATTTGTTTCGTAGTAATTAATAATCTCATTTATTAGGTGAGTAAGCGTATTTCTATTACTGCATGGCTGAAAATGAGCTTTTTTATTCTCAAGTTTTTGCTGTTTAATAAACAGTTCAATCTCATTTTTACCAAATACAACTCCTTTATTAAATGGGTTGATATAAAAAAGTACATTGTCGGTAAACTCTGCATCAAAGACATCCTGCATTTGGTCTTTGTAGCACAAGATAAAATTTTTTGGTAAGGCTACTCCATAAATAGGAATATCTAGTTGTTGGCAAATAGTTGCATATATAATGGCTAAAGCAATAGGTGAACCCTTTTTAGTATCCAAAACATGGTTGATGAAAAATCCCTGAACGCTATTGTAAAAAGCTTTGCTCCTGGAGTATTTATGTACATCAAAAAAGATATGGTTAACAATTTTTATTTTTTCAAGAGCAGTAAGATTATTATTTATTTCAAGCCAAATATCTTTTTTAATTATTCCTATCTGTCGGGTGATATCCTTTTCTTTTGCATCTGAATATTGAAATTGGGAGATTATAATCGCACCTTTTAATAAATCCTGTTCCCCATCTTTAATCCACTTTTTAAGTTTGCCTTTTATGTCAGTATGATGAATTTCTTGGATAATATTTTCAATACGACTTTGAAACAGCTCATCCAGAGATGTTTCCCATGCTTTTTCGAGGTGCGGAATTACCTCAGTTCCAAGCTGCGAAAGTTTAGCTCTAATGGCTTGAAAAACATTCGAGTCAGGGTCATCTAATAGATTGATTATAGCATTTATCTCTTTATGATCCATAGAATCTAAGCTGTTAGTCTTTCTAGAACTTTTAAAATTAATTCTTTAACCGATTCTTTGTAATCTTTACTGTATTCTCCTCGAATTCGGTTTGCTATTATATTGCAAATAGTTATAGCGTTGTGGTTTAAAAGTTTAGACAAACCATATATGGCAGAACATTCCATTTCGTAGTTTGTAATTTTCATGCTTCCATAATCGAACGCGGTAATTTTCTCATTAATTTTGTCATCCTGAATGGGTAATCGCAAAACACGACCCTGTGGACCATAAAACCCGGGTGCTGAGATAGTAAGCCCCTTTCTCATGTCAAAGCCAATTTTTTCAAGTAACTCTAACGAGCCATCTACAAAATATGGTGAAGCGAGTTGTTTGTTCCAATTTAAACTTTCAACAAATGCTTTTTCTATTTCGTGGTTACATATTTGGTTTCTATTTGCATAAAAATTTAGTAAGCCATCAAAGCCAATTGCCATTTGGCTAATTACAGGTGTATCAATAGGAATATCTTTTTGAAGAGCACCACTTGTGCCAATGCGAATGAAATTTAATTTCTTTTTTTCTATCTTTTCGGTTCGGGTACTTAGGTCAATATTGGCTAGGGCATCCAATTCATTTACAACAATGTCAATATTATCAGTTCCAATACCGGTTGAAGTAACGGTAATTCTTTTTTCATTGAAGGTTCCTGTATGTGTGTTGAATTCTCGATTTTGCTTTTTAAGCTCAATTTTATCGAAAAAACTAGAAACTACTTCAACTCGATCTTGATCGCCAACCAAAATTATTGTATCTGCAATATCCTCTGGTAAAAGGTGCAAGTGGAAAATGCTCCCATCTTTATTTAGTATCAACTCCGATTCTGGAATTCTCATCATATTTTATATTGATTTTATGTTTATGCAGAATTAATTAGCATTTATGGAGTTTAGTGTAATAATAGTTTTATTTTTGTAACTATCGAACCCAAAAATAGAAAAAAAATATGGATGCAACAACCAAACATATACTTGTACCCGTTGACTATTCAGATAAGTCGGTATATGGATTGCAAATGGCTGCAAATTTATTGAAGACTAATGGTGGTAAAGTTACGGTTATTAATGTTCTTAAAGGTGTAAATCCTATCTGGAGCGATTTTTTTTCGAATGAAGAACGGGTATTGCTTCTTGGAAAGCTGAAGAAACATTTAAGGAATTTTACCGATCAGTATATAGATAGCACTATGTTTGAAGTTAATTGTATTATTGAAAAAGGTAAACTTTGTGATACAATTTTAAGTAAGGTAACGGATCTCAATATCTCTTTAATTATTATGGGTACCAGTACGGTTGATAATATAAAGAAGTGGATTATTGGAACAAATGCCCTACGGGTGGTTTCAGAAGCCAAATGTCCTGTTGTAACACTAAAACAGTCTCCAAAAGTAAAATTTATAAATCGAATAATTTTACCACTTGATATAACAAAAGAATCACGAGAAAAAGTGAATGCTGCGGTTCAATTAGCAAAAGAAAATAATGCTGGAATTTATATGGTTTCAGCCTATACTTTAAATGATGATAGCGTTTTGCATAAACTTGAAAATCATCAAAAGCAGGTTGTCGGTTTTATAGAAGAACATGGAGTTAAGGTATATGCAGAATTGCTAAAGGTAAGTGATAGACGCAATGGTGTTTTGAATTATATTAAGGAAAAAGAGGGGGATATTATCTTAATAACTACGCATCAACAGCTTGAAATTGTTGAATCCTTTTTGGGTTCATTTGCAAAAACCATTATTCAAAAATCAGATATTCCTGTAATGAGCATGGTGCCAAAAATAAAACATCATGTAGTATTTAAGCTTCCTGCATCGTAGAACTATTAGAAATATAAAAAACTGAATAAAAATTTAAATTAAATTGAAATGAAAAAACCACAAGGATTAGTTGCAATAGGTGTTGCAGTATTATTTGTAATAATAATTTTAGGTAATAGGTTATTTATGACCTTAGATGCTACTGAACGGGGAGTAATTTTTCGCCCATTCTCAACAGGGTTAGATAAAGAAAACGTTTTAGATCCGGGGTTTCATATAATTGCTCCATGGAATGATGTATTTGTTTTTGATGTAAAAGAGCAAAAAAGTGAAGAACCAATGGATGTTCTTGATCGAAGTGGACTGTCAGTGAATATTGATGTTACGGTACGTTTTTATCCTGTTTATAATAAAATTGGTTATTTATATGAGGGTTTCAGATTAGACTATGCTAATTTGCTTGTTATACCTGAAGTTCGTTCAACAGTGCGTCAAGTTGCAGGTAGATTTACTGCAGAGGAAATTTATTCTACAAAACGTTCAGAAGTTGAGCAAGCCATTATTGATGAAGCTGGAGCTAAATTAAAAGAAAATAACATTGAAATGAAGGCTTTATTGATTCGATCAATTAATTTACCGACTGAAATTAGAAAAGCTATTGAATTAAAGTTAACACAGGAGCAGGAATCTTTAGCCTATAAATTCAAGTTGGAAAAAGAGATTTCTGAAGCTGAACGTAAGAGAATTGCCGCACAAGGTGAGGCTGTTGCTAATAAAATTATCAATTCAAGCTTAACACCTGAATTGCTTAAAATGCGAGGTATAGAAGCTACATTGGAATTGGCTAAGTCGCCTAATTCAAAAGTGGTTATAGTGGGTGGAAAAGATGGAATGCCGTTAATTCTAGGAAATAACTAAGTAGTGTTTGCCAATAAAGTCCGACTTCTTTTCCGAAGCAAGTTCGGAACAGGCTGTTATGTTCGTCATAAAAACAGTCATCCCGAAGCAAGTTCGGGACTGTTGTTTTTCTGACTTCACAAGCCTTGAATTCAAACTTTATTTTTCAAACACCTGAGTTTATTGATAGACTCTAAGAAGAATTAAAATATTTAAAATGCCCTCTCTGGTTGATCTAGAAAGGGCATTTTTTTGTTTAGACAAGTTTTTCAACTAAATACTTTCCTGTATAAGATTCTTTGCACTTAACTAACTCTTCAGGAGTTCCTTCAAAGACAATGTGTCCACCTTTGTCGCCTCCTTCGGGGCCAATATCAATAACCCAGTCAGCATTTTTAATAATTTCAGGATTATGTTCAATTATTAAAATGGAATTGCCTTTTGCGATTAAGGCATTAAACGATTTTAGTAAATTGTTTATATCGTGAAAATGCAAGCCGGTTGTGGGTTCATCAAAAATAAATAGCATGGGATTATTATCGCGTTCTTTCCCTAAAAATGAAGCTAGTTTTATTCGTTGACTCTCACCACCACTTAATGTTGAGGAACTTTGGCCTAGTTGAACATAGCCCAGACCAACATCAATTAAAGTTTGTAGCTTTTTTGCGATTTTTCGTGTTGTGGTAGTGGGATTATCGGAGAAAAATTCCATTGCTTCATCAACTGTCATTTCCAACACATCAAAAATGCTTTTATTCCTGTAATTAACATCAAGCACATCAGGTTTAAATCGTTTTCCCTTGCAACTTTCGCATTCTAGCTCAATGTCGGCCATAAATTGCATCTCCACTTTAATGGTTCCATCTCCTTGACACTCTTCGCAGCGACCTCCATCAATATTAAATGAAAAATGTGCAGGTTTATAACCCATTACTTTTGCAGATTTCTGATCAGCAAAAAGCTTTCTTATTTCGTCGTATGCTTTTATATAAGTTACCGGATTCGATCTGGATGATTTTCCAATTGGATTTTGATCAACAAATTCGACTTCAGTAACAAGGTTTAAATCTCCTGATAATTTATTAAAATGACCGGTTTGATCACCGTGTCCGCCATACCTTTTTTTAAGAGCGGTGTAAAAAACCTTATTAATAAGCGATGATTTTCCTGATCCGGAAACACCTGTTACCACTGTCATCGTGTTTAATGGAAATTTTACAGTAAGGTTTTTAAGATTATTTTCTCTTGCTCCCTCAACCACAATGTAATTGTTCCATCTTCTTCGTTCTTTGGGTACAGGTATTTGCATTTCACCTAAAAGATATTTTGTAGTTAGGCTATTTTTACTTTTCATTAATTGACTTTTATTGCCATGAAAAACAACCTCACCGCCATTTCTCCCAGCCAACGGACCAATATCAATAATTTCATCGGCAGCCTTTATTATGTCTTCGTCGTGTTCTACAACAATTACAGTATTACCAAGTTGCTGCAAGTTTCTTAATACTTTAATAAGTAATTCAGTATCACGAGAATGTAAGCCAATACTTGGCTCGTCTAATATGTAAAGCGAACCAACCAAAGAACTACCTAGCGATGTTGCTAAATTAATTCGTTGAGATTCTCCACCTGAAAGACTCGATGATAATCTATTAAGAGTTAAGTAGCTAAGACCTACATCTAATAAAAACTGAATTCTGTTTTTAATTTCTATGAATAATCTTTCTGCAATTTTGTTATCGTGTTTGTCAAGTTTTATTTTTGATACAAATTTTGATAATTCAGAAATAGGGACGCTCACTAACTCACTGATTGATTTTCCACCAACCAAAACATATTGAGTTTCTTTTCTCAATCGAGTGCCATGGCATTCCGGACAAGTTGTTCTTCCTCGGTAACGTGAAAGCATTACCCTGAATTGAATCTTATAGCTCTTTTCTTCTAAGTACGCAAAAAAGCGATTTAGTCCTTTAAAATGTTTGTTCCCCTTCCAAAGTAAGTCAACTTGTTCTTTTGATAGTTCTGAAACGGGTTTATGTATTGGAAAATCAAATTTATCAGCCGCATATATTAGTGCATTTTTCCATTCGGTCATTTTTTCGCCTCGCCAGCAAGCAATGGCGTCATCGTAAATAGAAAGGCTGCGATTCGGAATTACAAGGTCTTCATCAATTCCAATGGTCATACCATAACCTTCACATCTTGGGCAAGCGCCCAATGGATTATTAAAGCTAAAAAAATGCACCGAAGGTTCTTCAAATACAATACCGTCGGCTTCATACTGATTCGTAAATATCTGGGTGGTGGTGCTTCCTTCTGTTAATATTTTAACAATACAAGTCCCGTGTCCTTCAAAAAAAGCAGTTTGAGCAGAATCAGCAATTCTGCTTTGGGTGTCAGTTTCTTTGTTTATAACCAAACGGTCAATTACAATATGTATGGTCTTTGAACGATCTTCCTCCTTAAATTCATCAATTTTAATTATTGAATTATCAATTTCAATTCTTGAGAACCCTTGTTGTGTAAGTATTTCAAGTGCCTTGGAAGTTGATCGGCCACTATTATTGTTTAAGGGTGCCAACACTAAGGCCTTTGTTTCATCAGGGAATTCCAATAAATAATCTACGACATTCTCAGGGTGATGCTTTTTTACAAGTTTATTTGTTACAGGAGAATATGTTTTGCCAATTCGGGCATAAAGCAATTTTAAATAGTCGTAAATTTCGGTTGAGGTACCCACAGTAGATCGCGGATTTCGCGTATTTACCTTTTGCTCTATTGCTATAGCAGGAGGGATGCCTTTAATGAAATCGACCTCCGGTTTATTAATTCTTCCTAAGAATTGTCGGGCATAGGAAGAAAGGCTTTCTACGTATCTTCTTTGCCCTTCGGCGTACAAAGTGTCAAATGCTAACGACGACTTGCCACTTCCGGAGAGACCAGTAACAACAATAAGTTTATTTAGAGGTATTTTTAAATCGATGCCTTTTAAATTATGCACTCGGGCAGCTTTGATCTCAATATATTTTTGCGTTTTATTATTCATTGTAAATTTTGCTGATTTTATTTTTGTTGATCAAATTTAATAGTGATTTAACATTTAAATCGTCAATTTGATTCGATTCATGTGACTTTTTACAAAGATTATGTATTTTTTTTTGATAGGCTTAGGATTCGCAATATTTTTTTATATATTTGTTCCCATTCAAATAATACTAACCCAAATTAAAGGAGGATTGCTTATAGATACATAATTACACTTAGAACCAAATAAATAAGGAGGTAATTATGGAAATTCATAATCTGAGTGATTATGATTTAATTAAGCAATATCTTGGTGGTAACCAATCAAGCTTTGAATTCTTAATAAATCGACACAAAAGCAAAGTGTTTTCGTATATTCTAATGGTTGTTAAAAACCGTGAATTAGCCGAAGATATTTTTCAAGATACTTTTATTAAGGTAATTAAATCACTTCATTCCGGTAAATACAACGAAGAGGGACGCTTCGTTTCTTGGGTAATGCGCATTGCTCACAATTTAGTAATTGACTTTTATAGAAAAGACAAGCATTTGAAAACTGTTTCAGATGACGATACTGAAGTTCCTTTATTTAACTCAGCAAAATATTCTGATTTAAATATTGAGCAAGAACTTGTTGTAGAACAAGTGCATGAAGATGTGAAAATTTTGGTTGAAAAATTACCGGAGGAACAAAAAGAAGTAGTGAAGCTTAGATACTATTACGATTTAAGCTTTAAAGAAATTGCAGAACATACAAATGTTAGCATTAATACAGCCTTAGGACGTATGCGCTACGCTATTATTAATATGCGCAAATTAATGGAAGAATCAAAAGTTGATTTAGTTCTGAATCTGTAATTTGTTTTTAGTTTTTTTATTTGAATTATAATAAAAAGAGTTTCGGCTGCGTTATTTAATTAAAATTAATAAATACCGCGCCTATGCAAATATCTACTCTTTTATTTCAAATTAAAGAAATGGTGGGTTTTAAAAAAGTGAAGAAAGCTGATGAATTAATATTCGATGAGCTTTCTGACACTTTCGAACCCTCAACTCAAAGTATTAAAAACATAATGGCCTTTTCAAGTGCGTACCACTATGATAAATCAGATGCCATTGGAGATATTGAGTATCTCATAAATTAAATAAAAAAAAGAGGTGAATTTTCACCTCTTTTTTTTATTTAAACTTACCAAATACAATAACAGATCAAAAAAAAGAATCACAGATTATTGTTGAAAAACGTTTTTTTATTTTACTGCTACAAGCAAGCTTCCTGTAATATAAACAGCTACCCAAAAGAATTAATGCAAAACGTGAATGTCTATGCAAACCTTTTGTTACCTGAGCTTCATATCCATTTTTTGAATTGAATTTAAATGCTAGGCCAGTTTCTATCCTGATTAATTCATGCGTTTAGTTTAGTGCAAATACAACTTGGAATACCTGCCGACGTAGTTCCCTACTTCAAAGCGATTGCGAGGAAGTAGATGTGCTGGGGTAAAGAATTAATTAGATACTGTGTTAAAATCCAAGTAACTATTTGTATAACATACTACAAAAGCATAGTTATAATTCGGAGTATTTATTTCAAATTGTATCTTAGTGGGCTTTATTTAGAAACCGCTAAAAAATGAAAATACTATTAATTGCAAGTTTTCTTATAATTAGTACATTTCAATTATATGCTCAAGAGGTTGAAAAAAAGAATGTTACGCTTGAAGATATATATACTAATTGGACCTATTATCCGCAATCGGTATATGGCTTAACTTCAATGAATGATGGTTTGCACTATTCTACTTTGGTGGGAGATTCGATTATTGCAAAATTTAGTTATAAAACGGGCGATAAAGTCGCAGACATTGTATCAGTAAAGGATTTTTCAAATGATAAAGTAAAAGAAATTGATAATTACACCTTTAATTCTGATGAAACAAAGCTTTTGTTTTATATAAATAGGAATAATATTTACCGCCATTCCTTTACTGCGACTTATTATGTATGGGACTTAATTAGAAAGAAACTTTTTTCTGTTTCAAATAAAGGAGATCAAAGATTAGCTACACTCTCTCCTGATGGTTCAAAGGTGGCATTTGTTCGAAATAACAATATTTACATTAGTAATTTAGCAACGGGTACAGAAACGGTAGTTACAACCGATGGAGAATGGAACAAAATTATTAATGGTGCTCCTGACTGGGTTTATGAAGAAGAGTTTGAATATACCAAGGCTTTTGAATGGAGTCCAAATGGCGATTATTTGGCTTATTGTAAATTCGATGAGAGCAAAGTGCCTGTTTTTAATATGACCGTTTATAAGGGACTTAAACCGGAAAAACTTGAAAATGCTTTGTATCCTGAAAATCAAACATTTAAATATCCCAAAGCCGGTGAGGTTAATAGCGATGTTTCAGTTTATTCTTATCAAATAGCATTGGGTAAAACTGTTAAAGTTGATGTAGGAACTGAATTGGATCAGTACATAATGAGGTTAAAATGGTCACCGAATGGTAAAATGGTTGTATATCGTGAAAACCGATTGCAAAATAAACTGGAATTTTTATACGCCAATCCTCAAACAGGGGAGTCGGAGGTTTTTTATACTGAAAACAACGAAAGATATATTGATGAAGCCTATTTTGATAACCTAACATTTTTAAATGGTGGTAGCCAGTTTATTTATGCAAGTGAACGTGATGGTTACGTGCATATTTATCTTCATAATGCCGATGGTACGTTGGTTAAACAAATAACACAAGGTAATTGGGATGTAACCGAATATATAGGATACGATGCAAAAAACAAATTAATATTCTATCAAAGTGCACAACCCACTCCAATGCAACGCAGTATTTATTCCATTAAATTGGATGGTTCTGGAAGTGAAAAATTAAATGCCTTTGACGGTAGTAATTATGCTATTTTTAGTGAGGAGTTTAAATATTTTATAAATTATCATTCGAATGTTTTAACTCCTAATTTGGTAACATTGCACAATGCTAAAGGGAAGCAAATTCGAGTTTTAGAGGGGAATGAAGATTTAAAAGAAAAATTGACTTTAGCCAATATTGCCTCAAAGGATTTTTTTGCTTTTAAAACAAGTGAAGGGGTTGAGCTAAATGGCTGGATGATAAAACCAAGCAATTTTGATGCATCAAAAAAATATCCGGTTCTTATGATCCAGTATAGTGGACCAAACTCGCAAGAAGTATTAGATGAATTTTATATTGGTTGGGAGCAAATTCTTGCAGCGGAAGGTTATATTGTTGCCTGTGTTGATGGCAGGGGGACGGGAGCCCGAGGTGAAGAATTTAGAAAAATGACCTATCTACAATTGGGCAAATATGAAACCATTGACCAAATTGAATCGGCCAAATATTTAGGGGGTTTAGATTATATTGATGCCCAGCGCATTGGAATTTGGGGGTGGAGCTATGGAGGCTTTATGGCTCTGAATTGCATGACTCAAGGGGCTGATTATTTTAAAATGGGTATTGCAGTTGCCCCTGTGACCAGTTGGCGTTATTACGACAATATTTATACGGAACGATTTATGCGTACTCCTCAGGAGAACCCTGAGGGTTATGATGACAATTCACCCATAAATCATGTTGATAAATTAAAAGGCAAACTTTTAATTGTGCATGGAACAGCCGATGATAACGTACATTTACAAAATAGTATAGAAATATCAGAAGCATTGGTTCAGGCAAACAAACAATTTGAGCAGTTTTATTATACCAACCGAAATCATAGCATTTCAGGAGGCAATACCCGTGTTCATTTGTATACAAAAATGATTAATTTTACTCGTGAAAATTTATAAAATTTAAACCTCAGTTTCAATTATGCGATTCAGTAAAACTTTGATTCCATTAATATTAATATTAGTAATAGCAGCTATTGTCCGTTTTTACAAACTCCCTGATCAATCATTAACTCATGATGAGTTTAGCACTTTATTCCGCTTAGAATTTAATTCTTTACATGATGTTATTCAAATTGGAATGAAAGAAATGGATAACCACCCTATTGGTACTCAGGTATTTTATTATTACTATACCAAATTATTTGGCAAAGATCCAGGACCTGTGAAGTTCCCGATTATTATTTTCGGTATTTTCTCGGTATTTATGGTTTATGTAATTGGCAAAAAATGGTTTAATACAAGCGCTGCACTTTATTCAGCTTCATTTATGGCAATATTGCAATATGCCGTAGCGCAAAGCCAAATTGCTCGTATGTATGGGTTTGGTATCCCATTTATTTTATTAATGGTATATTATTGGGATAAACTTATTAAAGATAAATTTTTATGGCGTAATGCAATTGCCTATATATTAGCTGCATCAATATGTTCTTACACCCACTATTTTAGTTTATTATTTGCGGCAATTGTATGGATAACAGGAGCCTTTCTAATAAACAAAAATCAATTCAAATATTACTTTATTAGTGGGCTATTTATTTTTCTCCTATTTGTTCCTCACCTCGATATTTTCTTTTATCAACTATCAAAAGGTGGTATTGAAGGATGGTTAGGAAAATTTTCCTTTAGTTATTTTTTTAAATATATATCATACATTTTTCATCATTCAATTGTTGTAAGTCTAGTAGCAATTATCCCAATAGTACTATTTTTCAAATTCCGATCAACTAAAAATGAAATTAATTACAGAATTATTTCTCTGGTTTGGTTTTTAACCCCTATGTTAATTGGTTTTTTATATTCTTATTTTAGAAACAATGTAATACATGAAAGGGTGCTATACTTTTCGTTTCCTTTTTTACTATTGTTTCTAGCATCCTTTATGCATAAGTTGAGCTTTAAAAAAGATTTAATTCTTGTAATTTCCATTTTAATAGTAGGTGTTGGCTCCCTCATTATTGAGCGAAATCATTTTAAGTATTTCAATAACCACAGATACAAATTGGTTGCAAACCGACTAATTGATTGGACTGAAGGATATGGCAAATCAAACCTACTAACGCTTAAAATAACTCATAAGCGTATTGATAGCTGTTACAATAGTTGGCGTAATTTCGATGGTTCGTCAACCATATATTTTGACTCTTCAAACAATACTCGTGATCTCATTAATTTAATGGAAAATAGCACTCAGGAATATTTGTATTTTGGAAGAGCAGAAGTAACAAATCCAACATATTTAGCAATTGTCATGAATTATTTCCCGCAAATAGTTAAAAAAGAATTTACCATTTCCGGAGAAGCCTATTTATTAAAAAAAGCAAGTGCTGAACAAGCTAAACCTTGCTCGTATTGGAATTACTATAAAAACTACGACAATCAAATAACAAGCGATACAAATAACAACTTTAATAGTGAATATTTTGCGAATGTAGAACTGTTAATAGATACAATAATTTTTTCTCGAAACAATATAATCAATATCGAAGCTAACATTAAGCAAATTGACTCTATTGGTGGGGCAAAATTAGTATGGGCGATGGAAAAAAAAGGCAACCCTATTGATTGGAGATCATGTGAAATTGATGACTATATTCTTAAAGATTCAAGTTTCAATAAAGTAGTTTTTAGCATTCCACTTCCCGATATTAAATTTCCTAAAAATACTCAAACCAAGGTTTATGTTTGGAACCCAAACAATGCGAACTACCTGCTAAATGATATTAAAATATCTACCATACCTGGCAACCCTTTTTCGTATGGTAAAACAAATAAAATACCTTTTAATAAAAGTAGGTATTGTCTAAACGATTTTTAAGAACCTAAAGCGTTATATAATGAGCAAAGAAATTAGAAATATAGAACCCACGGCTGTTTGGAAATACTTTTACCAGCTAACTCAAATTCCTCGTCCTAGCAAACATGAAGATGCAGTGGTTGAATACGTTAAGAGGTTTGGAGAAGATCTGGGACTTAGAACCATTGTTGATAAAACAGGTAATGTAATCATTAAAAAACCAGCAACTCCGGGATATGAAAATCGGAAAGGAGTAGTATTTCAAGGACACCTTGACATGGTTCCACAAGCAAATAGCGATGCAAAGCACGACTTTACAAAAGACCCGATTGATGCCTGTATTGACGATGGTTGGGTAACGGCAAAGGGCACCACTTTAGGTGCCGACAACGGAATGGGAGTTGCTGCAGCCATGGCAATTTTGGCATCAACTGATATTGAACATGGACCCGTGGAAGCTCTTTTTACCATTGATGAAGAAACAGGTATGACCGGCGCTTTCGGACTTAAAGCTGGAATTCTGGAAGGGGATATTTTAATGAATATGGATTCGGAAGATGAAGGGGAACTATATGTGGGTTGTGCCGGTGGAATTGATGGTAACTTTTATTTCGATGCCAAGCTTAAGAGTATTCCTGCACACTACGTGGCTTATCGAATGAGCATAACCGGATTAAAAGGGGGCCATTCAGGAATGGATATTCCCTTAGAAAGAGGAAATGCCAACAAAATATTTTTTCGTTTTATTGAATTTGCTAACCATAAATATGGTGTTCATTTAACGAATATTCAAGGAGGCAGTTTGCGAAATGCTATTCCGCGAGAAGCTTTTGGTACATTTTTATTTCCAGAAAGTAAAGAAAGTGAATTGGCTGGTTTTGTTGCCGATTATGAAGTTGTTGTAAAAGCAGAATTAGCTTCAGCTGATCCTGAGTTAAAAATAGCTATTGAAAAAACGGAGTTGCCTGAAAAAATGATTTCGGACGGGGTTCAAAGCAGACTTACAAAGGCTGTAAATGGGTGCCCCAATGGGGTAATTCGCATGAGCCAAGACATGATAGGTTTGGTTGAAACCAGCACCAATTTGGCTGTTGTAAAACTGGTTGGACATGAAGTAATAGTTCAGTGTTTATTGCGTTCATCGGTTGATTCTGCAAAACATGATTTGGCTAATACCATTGGAAGTGTGTTTGCTTTGGCCGACGCTCGTATTAATTTTTCAGGCGAATACCCAGGTTGGAAACCAAATATAAATTCTGAGATATTGAAAATCATGCAAGAAACATATAAAAACTTGTACGGTAAAGTTCCTGAGATAAAAGCAATTCATGCAGGTTTAGAGTGTGGTTTATTGGGCGGCGTTTATCCAAATTGGGACATGATTTCATTTGGGCCAACCATACGTTTTCCTCATTCGCCCGATGAGAAAGTTAATATTGAATCGGTTGGTAAATTCTACGAATGGCTTAAGGAAACTCTAAAAAGTGTGCCCGTAAAATAGTATGTAGTAATCTTTTTTAGTTTATTTGAAACAATTTTGAAACAAAATAAAATTATGACACAAGAAAAATCATTTTTTGGACACCCCATAGGATTATCCACATTATTTGCCTCTGAAATGTGGGAGCGTTTTAGCTACTACGGAATGCGGGCACTTTTGGTATATTTCCTTACGGACACTTTAATAGGTGGCGGTTTTAATATGGCCGAGTTAGATGCATTTACCATTTATGGTATTTTTACAGCATTGGTTTATGTTACACCTATAATGGGAGGTATACTTGCCGACAAAGTTTTGGGGCAACGTAAAACCATTTATATTGGAGGTATAACTATGGCTATGGGGCAGTTTTTATTGTCGTTTAGCGCAATGCCTAATACAGGTTCACTTGAAACTCGCCAGTTTCTGTTTTTCTCTGGTTTGGGAATCCTAATACTTGGGAATGGTTTCTTTAAACCAAATATTTCAACCATGGTTGGTGAGTTATATGATAATACGGATCCTAAAAAAGATGGTGGATTTACCATATTTTATATGGGAATTAACCTAGGAGCATTCTTGTCGCCACTAATTGCAGGTAAGTTAGGAGAGCAAGTAGCATGGCAATATGGTTTTATGGCAGCAGGAGTTGGTATGCTTATAGGTACCACTTGGTTTCTAATACGTAGTCATACTCTTGGTAAAATTGGAATGCCCCCCAAAGTAAAACATGAAAGCGTTCGTTTAATTGCAAAAGATTGGGCCAATATAATGATGTATGTTGTTGGAATTGTGGTGTTTATACTGGGTGGTATGAGTGTTTGGAATTCCTTGTCAGCATCCTTTACAACATGGCTTATTAGAATTGTTTCAGTAGCTGGTATTTTTTATTTGGCATACAATATTTTCTCAGGTACGCATGGAAAAACAGAATGGAGTCGTGTTGGAGTTATTCTTGTTTTAGCAGTATTCAATATTTTTTTCTGGGCCGGTTTTGAGCAAGCAGGAACAACCTTTAGCATATTTGCCCGTGATACTACCGACAGAATGATTGGTAATTTTGAGATACCAGCAACTTGGTTTCAAAGTGTTAATGCTATATTTATCGTAATTTTTGCTCCCTTGTTTTCATTGCTGTGGGTTAAACTTTCTAAATTTAAGCTAAATCCGAATACTCCCATGAAATTTGTGTGGGGTATGCTTTTGCTAAGTTTTGGATTTGTGATAATGGCTATTGCAAACCGTGTGTCACAAGCAGGTGGTGAAATAACAAAAGTAAGCCCACTTTGGTTGGTTATGGTATTTATGATGCACACTTTTGGTGAGCTTTGTTTATCACCAATAGGTTTATCAATGGTAACCAAGCTTTCACCTGTTAAATTAGTTTCAACTATGATGGGTGTTTGGATGGGCTCATTTGCAGCGGGTAATTTTGTGGCATCGCAAATGAAAGCCATTTCGATATGGTTAGAAGGAGCATTGGGACAGGAAGTTCCGGTGTTTTGGTTTATTGCATCAGAAACCGCCGTTGCAGCTTTAATTCTACTTACTTTAACTCCATGGTTAAAACGAATGATGAAAGGAATTACCTAGCTAATTCATCTAAATAATATTCATGAAGCCGCCTTCAATATCGAGGGCGGTTTTTTAATGCAGTACCATACCTATTTTTATGGATAATCTGTTGTAAGTAATCTTTCGCTCAACATCGCCGTAATACCAATCTTTTCGAACATAGTTAAGCTCGTTGTATCGATAGCCTAAAGCCAAATACATATTTACACTTTTTTCAGACGGTATAATAATTCCAATTTCAGTGTTTGCAAATGGACCTCCTTTGGTATCGGTAACTTCAAAATAATCATTGGTTTTAGCATCTTCAAGTGGCATAAGATACCCACCTGATATACCAATAAATAGTGAGCTTTTACCATTCATTGGAAGAAGCATTTTAACGACCCCACCAAGTGGAGCTACTGATTCATTATAGTATTCAATTCCCATTATTCCACCAAACGATAAAAAGGGATTTATTTGATAATGATGTTCCATTAAAACAGAAAAAATAGAGCGTTTGTCATTTTCCTCTGACCCCATCAGCATTCCCATTGATGTGTAATTAAAATAACCACTTTTTTTAATATAACCGGCCAGGGGAGTATTAAGTGTTTCCACTTTTTCAATGGTATTTGCCTCGTACACTAAAATGCTACCGCAGCATGTTTCAATACTGGTTTTTTCCTCTGTTTGTTCAAGGACTTTTCCCTTTATTTGACTTCCGTTTTTTAAGTAAAGTACATCGGTTGTTTGGGTGAATACACTTGCGCTAATAATAAAAAAAAATGATACTAGTAATAGTCTAATATTTTGATTTGGCATGATGCTTATTTTAGATAGTTTGAGTTTGTAATCAGTTTATTGATTAATGAATCAACATAAGAGTTGCGTTCATAATCAAATTTTATTTATTGACGCAACTTTTTGATTTGTTCGACCATCTAAAAAGCGTCTAATTCAAACTTAAAAACTACTACTACAATGAGAAAATTAAACATTATTACGTTAATATTAATTGGTTTTTTAATTTCATCGTGTTCCGATAAAATTGAAGAGACCTACAAAATAAACACACCTGTTTACATGACATTTGACGAACTTCGGGCTTCGTTTGATGTAAAAGAAGCACAGGATATCATTCAACCTGGTAAAATTTATTTTCGTGGAGATTTTATTTTTGTGAATGAATATCAAAAGGGTATTCATGTGGTTAATAATGCCGACCCAAGCAATCCGGTTGTGGAGAAATTTATTGACATACCCGGGAATGTTGATTTAGCAGTAAAAGGAAACATGCTTTATGCCGACAGTTACATTGATTTACTGACAATTGATATAAGCGACTTGAATAATATTGTTGAGATTGATCGCGATACGAGCGTTTTTCCCTATATTTTACCAGAATTTGAAGGGGGTATTTTAGATCAGGTTAATTATGAAAGCGGTGTTGTTATTGGATATACAGTAACTGAGAAAACTGAAGAGGTTGAAGCATATAATAATGATTATGGTTATTATTCCACAATTGATCGAGGTTTTTTGGCAAACGATGTAATGGCTTTTTCGGAATCGGGAGGTGTCGATAAGAGTGGCGGTACAGGGGGGTCTATGGCTCGTTTTACGCTCTTCGCCGATTATCTGTATATAGTTGATAATGCGTCGCTGCACCTTTTTAATGTATCAAATAATGCAAATCCTGTTTTTGAAAAAAATATTACTATCAGCTGGAATATTGAGACTATTTTTCCGTATAACAATATGCTATTTATTGGCAGTCAAACCGGCATGTTTGTGTATGGTTTGCAAAATCCTGCTAATCCTGAATTTATATCTGAATTTCGGCATGCAAGTGCCTGTGACCCTGTTGTAGTTGAAGGCGATTATGCTTATGTAACTTTGCGCGGAGGAAATCTATGTGGAGCCATTGAAAGTCAATTAGATGTAATTGATATTAGTACAATTGAATATCCTCAGTTGCTTAAAACCTACCCAATGGAAGAACCTTATGGATTGGGAATAAAAAACGATGTGCTTTTTGTATGCGATGGCGATGCGGGTTTAAAAGTTTATAATGCTACCGATAAAATGAAAATAGATTCAAATATGGTGGCTCATTATAGTGATATTAATGCTTTTGACGTGATACCTTTACAAGATGTATTAATAATGATAGGGGTTGATGGTCTTTACCAATATGATTATGCCGATTTGGAAAATATTACTCAGCTAAGCTTTATTCCTATTTATGGTGATTAATTATTAGTCTATAGTCTTCAGTCGGCAGTCTTTAGTCACTAATTTAAGGTGTGGCTGCAGGCTGAGGTCTTTAAACTGAATTATTCTTCAGTTAAATCCATAAGCTTTGTTCGGTAAGCCGAAAATAGTTTCGATTTACTTACAAATCCGATATATCTGCCTTTTTCGCAAACGGGAAGATTCCATGCGTCGGTTTCATTAAATTTTCGAATAACTTCTTCCATATGAGCTTCGGTATCAATAATAGCCGGTGGAATTTGCATTAAGTTTAGAATAC
The DNA here is from genome assembly GCA_027858735.1 of Salinivirgaceae bacterium. Lineage (GTDB taxonomy): Bacteria > Bacteroidota > Bacteroidia > Bacteroidales > SZUA-534 > GH45. The sequence goes on along the minus strand of JAQICC010000399.1, from coordinate 6,128 downwards.
TGGTGTTGTACCAATCGGTATTGAACATTATTTCGCGTACGTCGTCGAGTAGAATAATGCCTATAAGTTCCCCCTCGTTGTTTATTATAGGAAATATATTTCGTTTCGAGAGCGAAATAGCTTTAACCAATCCCCCGAGTGTAGCATCTTCATTGATGGGAAAAAAGTCGGTTTCAATTACGTTTTTTAAGCTTAAAAAATGGAGTACAGCTTTGTCCTTATGATGGGTAATCAATTCGCCTCGTTTTGCCAGTTGTTCTGTTATTATTGAATGCGACGATAGAAATTTTGATGTAACGTATGAAATAGTTGTGGCTAGCATTAATGGAACAATAAGCTCGTAGCCACTTGTTATTTCAGCTATTAAGAAAATCCCGGTAAGGGGTGCTTGTAATACGCCGCTTAAAACACTGGCCATTCCAACCAAAGCAAAATTGCTTACTGATAGGGTTTCAATGCCAATACTATTATTTATTACAGCGAAAAGGTAGCCTAATATTGCCCCGGTAAACAACGACGGGGCAAATATTCCACCAATGCCTCCGGCACCAATAGTTAAAGCCGTAGCAATTACTTTTAGTAATATTAAAGCCATAAAAAATCCAATAAAAACTGCTGTTGAATCAATAGAGCCTGCAAATAAACTATCGGTAAATATTTGATCGGCCTTTCCTGAAAGCATAGTCTTTATGATATCGTATCCTTCGCCGTATAAGGCCGGAAAAATATAGATTAGAAGTCCTAATGATGTGCCACCTAGTGCCAGTTTTTTAAGTGGGCTTTTAATGGTATCGAAATAGTTTTCTATTAGAAGAAATATTTTGGTAAAGTAGTGAGAGCATAAACCGGCAATTGCTCCTAATGCAATGTAGTAGAAAACATGAGTTAAGCTAAATGACTGAGATACTGCAAATTCAAAAAAAATTTCATCGGTAAATAAAATTTCGGTAGTAATGGCTCCGCTTACCGAAGCCATTAAAAGAGGAATGAGCGAAAAGCGATTCATATCGAGTAAAAGAACTTCTAAGGCAAAAACAATTCCCGCAATGGGGGTGTTGAATATTGCTGCAATGGCTCCTGCAGCACCGCATCCTAGCAATAGGGTAATGCTTTTGTAGTTAAGACGGCATACTTTACCAATGGTTGAGCCCAAAGCAGCTCCCGATGAAATAATGGGTGATTCTAAACCAATACTGCCTCCGAAACCAGCTGTTAAAATAGCGCCCGATACTGATGAGTATATTTTATGTAAACGCATTAAGCTGTTGCGTTTTGAAATAGCATGTAGAATTGATGCAATATTATGCCTAATAAAATCGTGGAGCACAAATTTTTTTAAAAGCAGGGTTAAGCTTAAGCCAAGTAGGGGATATAAAATAAGATGAACATTTCGTGGGTTGAATCGCATATCGCCACGAAAAAAATTATGCATATAAAACACACCTGATTTAAGTGCCCATGCAATAAGCCCTGCTAAAATGCCTACAATTACACTTAATATTAATATAAAGCTACGGTCGCTTATATATTTTAGGCGCCATAAAAGAAAAGTATTAAACAGCTTTTGCATACATCGCTTTAATTTGTTACTTAGTGCCTATAAGAAAACTCCAATATCAGCGTTAGGTTCGCCAAAAAACAGTCGTTTACACAAGTAAACTCCTGATTTTATTGACTCACAAGTCTTGATCTTGAAATTTTATTAAGAGGCACTTATAAAAAAAAGATAGTATTATAAGAACCACTACTTAAATTTAGAACAATTTTAAGGGAATATGAAATGTATTTATAGAACCGCTATAGGATATGGTGAAGAAATAATGCACGGATTTGTTATTAAAATATTTATTCTTTTCCCCACCAAACTGGGTGGCAAAGTATCTGAACTCGATCTCCGGGTTTACTATTTTCAAGCCATGCCAATATGCTATCCAAATCATTGTTGCCACTCCATTTTCCACCACTTTCTGAAAAATACATATTAAAAGGGACGAAATTGGCCTCGTATGAAAATCCATATTCTTCCATGCTGTATGTTCCAATGGGGTAATCTACGCCTTGGTAAGTAACATAATCTTTTGTTGCAAATTCTGAGAACATTTGAAAGTTACTACCTAAGGTACTTGCTATGGAAGAACCATGTGCTACCGATCCATAAATAGGAATTTCCAATTGTTTATAAAAAAACAGATCATCGCGATTAAACTCCATAGGATCTTGTTTTTTTTGTATCATTATGGCCAATAAGTCGTTGTGCACACCTATTTCATTTCCACCACCCGCAAGTTGCTTATAAACCTCTTCCATGCAAGTATTTCGCTTTACGCCAGTGTCATAAAACTTTCCATAATAAGCAACCGTTGGTAAAATATAATAACTGGCTTTCAATCCATAACTTTGTTCAAGTTCCATCATCTCAAGTGCTTTAAAAGGATGGCAATCTACGTCGTGTCTTAATCCAACAATTACTTTTGATGAATTAAAGGTCGTATTCATCTCATTAATAGTAAGGACATTAAATTTTGGCTCCGCTAGTTTTTTTAGCAATCGTTCATATTGGTCAAAAGTAAAGGTAGCTCTTTTGTCTTGAGTGTTTTTGATGCTGGTTTTAAGTTCAGAAAGAGAACGGTTTAGCTCATTGTAAACCTTGTCATCTTTATAATAGATAGTAGCAATATCTGAGCTATATATCAACTCAAGAGGATTGGTGTTTAAAATTTCGATGGAGCCGTTTTTTAAATCATATGCTATGTTTGTTTGCCCAGATTCATTGTTGTAATCTGGAATCATCCATGCTTTTGAAAATTGGTTATAAATACCAGGGCATAAATATTTGTCAATTGCCCATTCAAAATAAACTACTGAACCCGAAGCGCTTATAATTTTTGTGGAATCGGTTAAATCAGTTAGATCTATTTCGGTGGAAGCAAGGCTTAACCTTATTGTTTTATACTGAATATCGGAGCTCACCTTGTCAGTTAAGCCAAATTTCATCAATTCAAATAACTGATTATTGAACTCAATATATTTAGATGATTTTTTAGTTATCTGAATTTCTTTAGTTAATGTATCGGCTGAGTAAAAGTTAGAAACTATAAGTTTAACCTTGTAAACACCTTCTGTGTTATAGGTGTGCGTTGGAGTAGTATCACTTGAAGAAGTCCCATCACCAAAAAACCATTCAATGTTAGTTGCATTTTGTGAGCAATTTGTAAAGTTTATGGTAGAACCGGTCTCAAAATAAAAACTGGAGGTATAATCAAAACAAGCTTTTGCATAATTAGCCGTGTCTTTCCCTATAAATATAGTTTTAACAAGCGTTTTTTTTGTGCAGTTAGAGGTGACTGTAAGTTTTACCTTATAATCTTGTTTCTTTTCAAAAATGTGAGTTGGAGAATATTCATCAGAATAGCTGTCATCGCCGAAATCCCAGAAATAGTCAAGTTTATCGGTCGATTTATTGGTAAAAACCACTTCATAGCCAGGACTAAAATAGTATGAAGAGGAGCAATCAAAACTGATGAGTAATTCACCACATTCTGTTTCAGTTAAAATATACTCAGGTTCAGTCTCTTCATGATCACAAGCCCCAATAAATAGAACAATAAAAATCAGGAGAAATTTATTGTTACATTTTAAAAATGGCGTTAAAAAATTCATGCGCATTTGAATAATTTAAACTTGTGCCTAACAGAAAATAATTGCGACTGCTTATTCTTTGTCTATCGAATAATAGTAGCCTCACGGTCTGGTCCTACCGATACAATTTTAATGGGTACACCTGTTTCTTTTTCTATAAAGGCAATATATTCGCTTAATTCTACGGGGAATTCACTTTCTGCTTTAATTTTTGAGATATCTGTTTTCCAACCTTTAAATTCTTTATAAACAGCTTCAACAATGTTTTCAATATCGTAAGGAAAATCTTCAACTAACTCGCCGTTAACGTTGTATGCTACTGCCAATTTTATGGTATCGAAACCATCAAGAACATCAGCTTTGGTCATAATTAATTCGGTAACACCGTTTAATTGTACTGCATATTTTAAAGCCACTAAATCCATCCATCCGCAGCGGCGAGGTCTGCCTGTGGTACTGCCATATTCATTGCCAATGTCGCGAAGTTTCTGACCGTTTTCGTCGAAAAGTTCAGTAGGAAATGGGCCCGAGCCTACCCGTGTACAATAAGCTTTAAATATACCTTTAACTTCGCCAATTTTTGAAGGGGCAATGCCCATTCCTGTACATGCACCAGCACAAATAGTGGTTGATGATGTTACAAAAGGATATGAACCATAATCAATATCAAGCAAAGAGCCTTGAGCACCCTCAGCCAATATTTTTTTGTCTCCATCAGTCAGGTATTTATTAATAACGTGTTCACATTCAATAAACTTGAATTTTTTAAGCAGTTCAATTCCTTCGAACCATTCTTTTTCAAGTGATTCTAAGTCGAATTCAAAATTATATAGGGATAATGTTTTTAGATGTCCCTTTTTAATGGCATTGTATTTCTCCAAAAAATTTGGAGCTAAAATATCCCCAATGCGTAGCGCATTTCTGCCAATTTTATCGGTATATGCTGGTCCAATACCTTTTAATGTTGAACCAATTTTGTGATCACCTTTTTCAGCTTCCATTGCACCATCAAGCATGCGGTGTGTGGGTAGAATTAGGTTTGCTTTTTTTGCAAGATGTATTTTTTCTGAAACCTTAATGTTGAATTTTGTTACGATTTCGTCAACTTCAATTTTGAAAATTGCAGGGTCAAGAACAACACCGTTACCAATAATGTTAATGGCTTTGTCGTGAAAAATGCCGGATGGAATAAGATGCAAAACGTGTTTTTGTCCGTTGAACTCTAAACTATGTCCTGCATTAGCTCCACCTTGAAAACGAGTTATTACGTTGTAATCGGGGGTAAGTACATCTACAACTTTTCCTTTTCCTTCGTCACCCCACTGAAGTCCTAATAATACATCAACCTTCATTTATAAACATGTTTAATGGATTGTCTTTCAGTAATTAACAATTGCTCAATTAATACATACAATCCTGATTTTTTTTCGACCCCGAAAATACTAATAATTTTTATTTAAAATACGTGGTTGCTAACTTTGTTTATAAATATTTAAAACATTAGTTACTTAACCCGTTTTGTATTTAACATAAATGGATATAAACCCTCATGAGCAGACAATTGAAAAGGGAAAATTAGGAACAAAAAAAAAGGAAATTCTAATTTAATTCTGCTTGGCAAGTTTTGCAAATACCATAGCAATAAAGGGCATGATATGATAATTTAAAGCCATGTTGTTTGGCTGCCCGGTCTTCAATTTCATCAACACGGGCATCGCAAAATTCGGTTACCTTGCCACAATTTGTGCAAATTAAATGATCGTGAGGAGCACAGTTATAAGCCTTTTCGAATTGAGCAATATTTTTCCCAAACTGATGTTTAATAACCAGATTGCATTCTTGTAAAATATCGATGGTATTGTAAAGGGTTGCTCTGCTGACTCTGTAGTTTTTATTTTTCATATAAATATACAGCGTTTCAATATCAAAGTGTCCTTCTTGACTGTATATTTCGTCTAAAATAGCAAAGCGTTCAGGGGTTTTTCTATGTCCGTTGCGCCCTAAATATTTTACGAATATTTCTCTGACCTTCTCACTAACAGGGTCGGCGAGTACTATTGGTGCTATCTTTTTTTTGTTATTCATATATAGACTAATTTAAAATAACAGCTCAAAAATAGAAAATATTTTCATCGGATAATAATTTATTTTCATCTATTCTATATGTTTTACTCTGATTTTGAGATTGTTATTGGAGGTAAGTTGCAGTTGGTTAGTTCTATAGAGGCTATTTTTATTTAGACTTTTTAAATATAAAGAAATTAACCTTTGCCAAATGCAGATACTGCGTTCTTCCAGAACTTCTACTGCAATGTTGTTTAGTTAGCGTTTTTAAACGCAGAAAGATCAAAAGATGCTTTCTGGTTTCAGGCTAATTCGACCTTTCATTGTCTAATGACATGAAAGCGTCAATTCAATTATTTGCTTACCTAAACGACCTTGAAAATCCGGGTTTATCCTCAAAAACTCGGGAGTTAAGTATGTAGGCC
>JAQICC010000360.1 GCA_027858735.1 Salinivirgaceae bacterium | reverse complement strand
TGATTTGAAAAGTTCAAGTTCAAGGCTTGGTCTTTCTGAAAATCAAGGCGTTTACTTTCGTAAATAACTGTTTTCAGAAAGGGCGTAACGCAGAAATTGGACTTTTCGGGCAAGCACTAGTTATATATTTCAATTGAACTCATATCTTATCTTCAAATAAAAAGACTGTTTTGGACCACCAGGAAGTTTAGGAATAAATCTTCTGATTCGTTCCGGATAATAATATTCAGCTCCAGTAATATTCAGCACTTCACCAATGAAAGACAACCGCTCGGCAGGTTTATATTGCAATACCATATTCAAAAGCATATATCCGTCAATTGAAACATCCTGACCATCTTCATACATTGAAGGTGTACCTGAACCAAGTGTTCCTTCATTTGGTCCAACATATTGCATATTTGGAGAGATTCTGATTTTATCTAATAAAGTAACAGAAGCTCCTGCATTTGCTGTAAAGTTAATGAAATAAGGAAGCTCCTCATCTGTCTCTTTATCAATTCCATCTCTATACGATGCATTGGCAAAAAATGAAATATATTTATTCACCATCCCGTTGACCTCCAACTCACCACCATATATTTGCTGCTCACCGGCATTATCATAAATACGACCTCGATTATGACCTAAAACCAAACTATCACTACCTAATGGGCGACGCAAAATTTGATCAAACGTATTTAAGTAAAATCCATTAATACGTAAAGACAATTTCTTTGACACATTCCAGTCAAATGCAATCTCATATGTATCAATGCGCTCTGGCTTTAAGCTACGTCCAACGGCATTTGCACCATATGCCACACCTTCAACTTTAAAATATTGTTCTTGAAATCCGGGACCTCTAAAAGCCTGTCCATAAAGCACTTTAATATTCAAATTGTCCATAAGTGGATAAACAACGGCAGCCCTTGGTGTTAAATAGGCCTCTTCCGAAATGCCCAAATAGGTAAGACGTAATCCGGCAGTATATCTTAATTTATCAAGCAGTGTACCATTTACTTGTATATAACCACCATAATCATTTACAACATCAGGAGGAAAAGGCAAGGAACCCTCATGAGTAGGAATAGTTTTACCATCTCTTTCACCTAAAAGGGTATACACGTTATCTACATCGCGTAATTCATGGTTAATACCTCCAATTAAAGACAGATTATCATTAAGCTGGTAACTAACTTGCAAATCTGAATTAAACAATTGTCCTTTATAAAGAGAATAATTTGGTCCATAAAAACTCGTATCTAAAGAAGTAAGGTCTGCTGGATAAGTTAAATCTCCAGTTAATAAATTAGCAAGGTTAAGCGTGCCAAATTGACCAACACCGGTTTCTTTATCCATATAATCATAATGGAATGTAGCTTTTGCATCCAACTTTTCATTATTTCTAAAAAACTCGTAAGATAAATTAGCGTAATACTTAGTATGCTCGGCCATTCCAGCATTTGGCACTTGATTACCACCATATGCAATATTCGTAGTCATACTAAATTTGGAAATATTTTGAAAATAATAACCTGTTGTAAAAGAGAACCCTTTGTAACTTACCTTTCCCATTACATTTTGGATATCATTTTCATAATTCAAATTTACATTTTCATTACCAGCTTCATCCGTTGGCAATGTGTGATCATACCCATCATTATCAGTGAAAGTACTACTAATCATCCAGCTCACATCTTCATTTTTATTCCCTAGAATAAATCCTGCACTTTTTGTATTGTACGAGCCTCCCTTTACATAAGCGTAGTTTTTGGCATCGCCATCCTTCGTAATCACATTAATCACAGCTGAAAATGCATTTGTTCCATATAATGTTGATCCAGGACCCCGAATAATCTCCAGTCTTTCAATAGCAGTAACAGGAACCACATCAAGATAATACTCTAAAGTAACGGCCTCGTAGGCTGGCACCCCATCAATAAGCATAAGAATTTTATCATTGTACAAAGTCATGGCTACACCTCTTGATGTAATAATTGGCCCTCTCCAATAGGTATCTCCAACTGTAAATCCGGGAATAAAACGCAATAAATCTGGTAACGTTTGAGCGCCATAATCTAATATTTGTTGTGCAGAAACGGTTGTAATAATAGCCGGAGCATCGCTAATTTTTTCCGATTTTTTCGATGCAGTTGTTACTTCCATGTTCATTAGGTCTTCTAAACTCATATCGAAGTAAAGCATTGCCTGACTAGTTACATAAATATTAATTTCGTCGAGTTTTACAATCTCCACTTTTTGCACACTCCAACCTTCCAGTCCTTCAAAAGTGATGTCATTAATATCTTTAGGAACGGTTAATTGGTAATAGCCTTTAGCATCACTTTTCACGGTTTTATCAGACCCTTTCACCTTAACAACAATATTTGGAACTGGCTCTCCGGTGTCATTATCAATAACACTTCCAGTAACTTGTTTTTGCCCTTTAAGCACAAAAGAAAAGGCAATAAAAAGGCTAAAAAAAATTAAAAATTTTCTCATAATAAGTGGTTTTTGGTTAGTTTATTTTAATAAAAATATACGACGAAAAATCTTAATATCAAATTTTAGTTTTAATTTGGATGTGAAACATAATTAGTGCTGGCAAGAAAACCACCCATTTTTTAAAATAATTGGCAGGGTTCTCAAAATATGAACCAGTATTTAGTTGAAAAAATTACTTCATCATATTACGTGTGATGCAAAAATACCAC
>JAQICC010000315.1 GCA_027858735.1 Salinivirgaceae bacterium | reverse complement strand
GAACTATGTATGCAGGTCTCTATCTAAAGAAATATTAATTTTGTAAATATTATAAATTGTTTTGTTAAGTTAAGAAATAAAGATGGCAGATATTAGTTTCCAACATGATAAATTAGATTTTCAGGGCAACTTGAATAAAATAAAAGTTCTACAATTAATTCGAAATAAGAAAGAAATCACACGTGCAGAAATAATTAAAATATCAAGATTAAGTGCACCTACTGTTACCAGAATTGTTGAGAGTCTGGTTCAATTAAAACTTATTCAGACCGATGGTATTGGCTCTTCAATTGGAGGCAGACGACCTCAGTTGATAAAGTTTACTTCAAAAGATAATTATGTTATTGGTATTGATATAGGAGCTACTTATATTCGTTCCGCATTATCTAACCTGGATGGTGAGTTTATATATGAAATACAAGTGCCAACCAATATAAGTCAAGGCTTTACTGGCGTAATGGAGCAGGTTGGTGAGCTTATTGAGAAATTAAGTGATCGTGCACAACAAAACTCACTAACCCTTTGGGGTATTGGCATTGCCATTTGTGGAATGGTTAATAAAAATACGGGTATTGTTGAATTCTCGCCGATTTTTAATTGGACCAATGTAAATGTGCGCAAAGCCCTTTCAAAATATACCAATTTAAATATTGCAATTGGTAATGTGGTGCAATTATTTGCTTTGGGAGAGTTGCTTTATGGAGTGGGAAAAAAGTACAGCGATTTTATTTGTGTTAATCTGGGTTATGGTATCGGTTCAGGCATTGTTGCCGATGGTAAACTGTTTGGAGGTGCCGATGGTATAGCAGGCGAAATTGGACATATTGTTGTTGATAACAAAAGCTCAAAGCAAGGGATAGAAGGATTAACTGGGACGCTTGAAACTCTTGCTTCGGGTTATGGAATTGCTGAAATCGCACAAGAACTTGCACCTATACGGAAGGACAGCATTTTGAATAACATGCAGTTAAATGCAATAGATGCTAAAAAGGTTTTTGAAGCAGCAAATGAAAATGATAAACTTGCTAATGAAATTCTTGAGGAAGTTGCAAACTACCTTTGCATTGGGATTGACACATTAATAAAATTGTTTAATACTGAATGCATTGTCCTTTCTGGTGGGTTAATTGAGAATGGAGATATATTGTTTGAAAAAATCAGAACTAACATTAGTAAATACTCGATGAAAGCAATATCACGTTCTGTTCCTATTGTTCAGTCAAGCTTTGGTGAAAACGCAGCTTTAATGGGGGCGTTTTCGTTGATATTGGAGAAAATCCTACAATTAGATCAAAATTCCTTTTAATAAAAATGGTAATATTGCAAACTTTGTGTGTAATTTACAATAGTAAGGTCTACAGTCCATAGTCATAATGTCCTTTCATGACTGCGGACTGTAGGCTAATTACTAAAATGTATGGTGAGTTTCTATTTATAAAAAGTTTTCCACTAAATTTGGTAGTAGAAACACAAAAATAGATATTACTCCATCTTTATCCATTTTTGAGAGCTAACTAAGCTGTCAATTTTTTTAATTAAGCTATCCAGTTTTTCTGGATAATCATCGTATGCTTTTATCTTTTTTGTTTGGCCATCTTTTGTATAACTTATATACTTTGTTTGCAAATCCATCATAAAGGATCTATAAGAATTTTCCAACTCAAAAAAGTTAATAGTTTCAAAACTTAGAATTATTTCATCAAGCTCTTTTTTACTTAAGGTGCTTTTGTAATTGCCAATTTTATTAATATTTTCTCTCCCATCTAAAAACACATTCCCATTATTTTCTATTTGTATTTTATATACATGACATTTTCCTGAACATGGAGTTTTTTCTAACTCAATAACAATTGTTTTTTGTTTTGCTTGATTTGAAATTGCACATGCCGAAAATAACAACAGTGACAATATAAGGGTATATAAAAAGTGGTTGTTCATCTTTAGACAATTTTTAAATTCTTGAATATTCATTAGGCTAAAAGTAATATTTTTAATAATATAACCTCCTAATATTTTAGATGTTAAATAGTTTAACCAGCCAAAGAATTGTTTTCTAACTATTCATCTTATTAATTAATATATTATTTTGTATATTCGATGTCCAGAATTTTAAAAAACTAATGTTAAACAAATTATTTTATTTTCTGTTGATGAGATAAACTATTAATTTAACTATATTCAAAAATATGAAAAAGCATTTGTCATTTTATTTCCTTTGCCTAGTATTCCTACTAATAGGAAAATCGAGCATTATGGCTCAGCGTGGTGTTTCTTACCCTGAAAATTTAAAAAAACCACAACTTATAATTTATGAAAGTGGAAAAGTTGAAAATTATAAGGTAAAGGCTCAAAGCAGAAAAAAAGCTGGTGAAATACCAACAGCAAACTTCGTTGTTAACTACACTGGTTTTTCTGACGATGCTAAAGCCGCATTTGCCGAAGCCGTAAATCTTTGGTCGTATTTAGTTGGTTCACGAGTTACTATTGAAATTGATGCAACATGGAAATTGATGGAAGAGGGAGTATTGGGTGGAGCATCTGCAGGTAATTACCGTAGAGATTTTAAAGATGCTCCATACGATTCAGTTTTTTATCCTGCTGCTATTGTGAATAGATCAGCCGGATTCGATGTTGATACTGATGAGCCAGATATTGTTGCAAGTTTTAATAAAGATGCAGATTGGTACTTGGGCTTGGACGGAAACTGTCCTTCAAACAAAACAGATTTTATAAGTGTTGTGATGCATGAAATAGGTCATGGCCTTGGTTTTGCAGGATCAGCAAATGTGGATGAGGATACAGGTATGGGAGAATGGGGTGTTGCTTCTATTTATCCATTTATTTATGATATGTTTGTTTACAATGAAGATGATGAGTATTTGATTGACACACTGCTGTTTGAAAATCCTTCTGTCGATTTGAAAGATCAATATACCTCCGATATTTATTTTAAGAGTGAACTTAGTACTATTGCTAATGGCGGAAATTCAGTACCATTATATGCGCCAGGTACATGGAATGGAGGGTCTAGTTATTCGCATTTAGGAGAGATTTATAATAGAACGGAAAATGCAATGATGACATGGTCTATTGGTTGGGGTGAAGTAGAACATCACCCCGGCCCAGTAATGCTTGCAATGTTTGCCGAAATGGGTTGGATGAATGTGTTTTTTGAACATAATCCATTAACGGATCTTAAGAAAATGAACGAACCTTTGATTGTTGAAGCTGAAATTTTTTCAGATTCAAGTTTAATTGCAGGTTCTGTAAAACTACATTATTCGGTAGATAATTTTGCCACAGAAAGTGTAGTTGTAATGAAATCAGCGAATGATACATTATTTAATGCGGAAATTCCTGTATTGGGTGATAATTTAGTTAGTTATTATCTTGAAGCAACAAATGATATTAACCGAACTTATTATCTTCCATCGCAGGGTAATCCAAATGTAACCACGGTTAATAATGTATTTACTTTTATTATAGGTCCAGATGCAACACCTCCAGTTATTACACATCAACAACAACAATTAAGTATTTTTAGTTTTGATAAAGAGCTAAAGCTTAATTACGGTGCGAATGATAATTTTGGATTGGATACCACTTATATTGAGTATAAGGTTAATGCAGGTGAATTAATTGATTTACAATGTGAATTTGTAGGTTATTCAGATGAAGATGATCTATATTTTTATGAATCAGCTATTTCTGTAGAAAGCTTGGTAGACGCAGATACCGTTTATTATAGAATAATAGCGCGAGATTTTGCCCAGGTAACAAACACTACAATTTTACCTGGCGAAGATTTTTTCAAGGTTGCTGTACGCGATTTAGGAACTGCAGTTGAAGAGATGGAAATAACCTTTGATGAAGCCGGTGATGAGAATTTATTTATTGGTAATGGGTTAAGTATTATGCAACCCGAAGGATTCACATCAAAGGCTTTACATAGTCCTCATCCTTATTTGGAGGGTCAACTATTTCCAGGTGATGAAATTGAATATTCGGCTATGTTGAAAACACCAATTATTCTTAAAGAGAATGAGGCTTATTTGCGTTTTGATCAAATTGTTTTGGTTGAACCAGGTACGCCTGGCAATAGTTTTGGTGACGATGAATTTTGGGACTATGTAATTGTTGAAGGTTCAATAGATAGTGCAAAGACATGGTTTAATTTTGAAGATGGTTACGATTGCAAAGTAGATCTTCAATTTGCAACTTCATATAATAAAGAAGATGGTAATGAAAGTATGTATTTATCACATGTTATAGATTTACTTGCAAATGAAAATTTAGTTGGTAATGATAATGTTCTAATTCGTTTTAGACTATGGTCTGATCCAGCTGAAGCAGGTTGGGGATGGGCTATTGATAATATTGAAATTCAGCCAGAAATTATTTCCGTTAATGATGAATTGCAAACAGCCGATTTTAAATTGTATCCTAATCCTTCAAAAGGTGGATTTAACCTTGATATTGTAGCTGATGAATTAATTGATGAATATTCTGTATCGGTTTATAATTTAATTGGTGAGCAGGTTTATGCTCAATCTGGAATAACTTCATCAAAAATTATGAAGAAGTACATTGATATAACTGATCAGCCAGCAGGTGTTTATTTTGTAAAATTAAATGCTGGTGATGTTTCTTTATCAAGAAAGATAGTTGTTGAGTAAGTAAACAGAAGCAATATTAGTTTTTATAGCTGAGGCTATATTTTAAACAATAACATATTTAAAGTGCAACAAATCGTGAATTTAGATTTGTTGCACTTTTTTTTATATTACCTTAAATGCGCAAATAATTTTTTGAGGCCACTAATTTCACGAATGTACACCAATCAAATATATTATGTTAACCCAACTTGCAAATTTGAACAGCTTTTTAAAAAATAGTAATTTCATAAGGTTATGATAATCAGCACTAAATAAAAATAGTATAATTATATTAAAAACACAACACCTTGAAATACAACCGATTAATATTTTGAAAGCCACATGTAGTGACCCAATGAGTTGTCAGAGTCGATTATTGTTTGTGTATTTGCAAAATGTTTATACGAGCAGTACAGAAAAGGGATAAAAACAAGATGAAAACCTATACATGTTATAGGTTAACACACTCATACAGAATAGGTAACAAGATTCGACAAAGTGTTTTATTAAATCTTGGTAAACTAGAATCTATTCCTAAAGCAGATCATAAGACTCTGGCTAACAGGATAGAAGAAATAATTACAGGTGCTGAAAATTCTTTATTTTCAGTTGTACCCGATGAAATAGAAGAGCTTGCCCAATTATTTGCAAAACAAATTTCGAAGGAAAAAATATTATCCCCAAATAAAGGTAAATCTATTTCAAAAGAAGTTGATAGCAACTATCAGAATACAAATCTTGATAGCTTAGAGCAAATCGAAAGTAAAGATGTTGGAGGTGAATGGATGGTAAAACAAGCTTTTGAGAAGCTTGGAATTCCAAATATATTAGATAGCGTAGGGCTTGATAAAAAACAGGTTAAGATTGCTCAATTATTACTGACAGCAAAACTGATACATCCTTCAAGTGAGTTAGAAACAGAACGTTGGCTTAATGAAAATTCTGCAGCCATTGAATTGTATAATGAGATTGAAACCGTA
>JAQICC010000187.1 GCA_027858735.1 Salinivirgaceae bacterium | reverse complement strand
TTTAAGTTTCGGACTTCATACTCTATTGACATTCAGCAGTTTAAGATTTGTATTTATCACGTTTTGCAACCATATACTACGATAACTAACTGTATTGCTGTTAATTACAAAAGCACGCGCACTTTTTAGTTGATTATGCAACATTAACTAAATCAGGTTTTGCTGGTTTTATACCCAGCCGAAGTATTATCTCTTCTGCTTTGTCATTTCTTAGTAAATTTTCGTAAAATGGGAAAAAATCAATACCCGCTAAATCTGCAAAGATTTTTAGTAGTTCAGAAAAATAGATATTTATATCAGCAAGTATATTTTCTTCTATAGCTGATTGCGATAATTGTTTAAATAATCCCCCTATTGTTGTGCCATAATGAATCCTTTCGTAATAACTCAATAAAACATATCGTATCAATGCCAACGTAACGTCTGCTATTTGAGCATCAAAATCTAAAGATTGACTTTTGCCTAATAGCAAGTGTTGTTTACACTCTTTAAAGAATACTTCAATCGACCATCGTATTTTGTATACTTCAATTATTTTACTAAAACACAGGTTCAAATCTGTAGTAACAAGCATCCGCCAAGTTCCGTATGTACCAAACTTTATTAGAAACAAATTAACTCTAATGCCTTGGTAATTTGCTTTGAGCTGGATGTATCGTGCTTTATATTTTCTACTTTCCTTACCTTTTGTCCTATCGTATAGAGTTATCATTTCATGAGGGTTCAATACTTTTTCATATGGTAGTATCGTAAATTTAGCATTCCCTATTTTTGCCATTGAAACCATTTTAATATTCTTTCCAATTGAATTTATCGCATGCAACACTTTATAAGAAAAGAACCATGAGTCTGTGAGTACATAATCTGGAATAAACCCCTTGCTTACAGTACGTTTTAACATCTTTATCATTATGTCAATTTTATTCTCTCCTGTCTCATTTTTTCTTTTGTAACCGGCAGTATTTCGATCTCGTTGTTTTTTAAATTGATTTTTGATTTCTTTTTTTGTTAAGCCGCATAAGCGATGATTCGTTTTTACTTCATAATATTCATTTTCGACAAATTGTTTGCTTGTCTTGTAATTGCTTAATTCCTTTTTTATCTTTAGCAGCCTAATGTCTATTTTTTCTATAGCTCTTTTCTTTCGCTCTAAACTTTTACCATTGGTTTTGGTCGGATTTGATTTATAAATAATAACTGCTTCTTTTTGTAATTTCAATTTCGTCTTGCGCACTTCTTTTATTTCAATTGCGCAATTTTCGATCTGACTTATTTTATTTGTCACTTGCTCTAAACGATGTTCAATCTTTTTTAAGGCTGCGTCACGTTTTTCACGGTGCAGTGAAAAATCAATAGGGATAAAACTTACTCCATCCCAGAAACCGCAAACTAACAATTTGAATCCCAAGATGTGTAAATTTGTTACATGATCGTGGATGAACCCAACGCCTTCAATCTTTTTTCCTGATTTTCCAATTGCACTATCATCAAATATTGTTGCTTTAATACGTCTTACTTCTTCTTTGACATCTTCCGATTCCTCGCTTATTTCATTGGTAAGGTGTTGGAATTGCTTTGCTATTAGTAATAAAATAGTCCTCCAGTTGATTTTAGGATTATTCTTTAAATCATAATAAACGTCCTTTTGACCTGCTGCTTCTTTATTTAAACCACTTTTGAACAAAGCCAAAATATTTGATGCTCCTAAAAATGGCAATATAATTAATGCTGTTGTTATTGTTGAAGCAAGTATCCCACATCGTTTAACTAAATCAATATCATTCAAATTTGATTTAACATTAAACTTATCAATAATATCAGTTATGCTTTGGGCTATTTGGTCATTGCTTGAAGCAACTTTCTCAATTTGCTCTATTTTTTTTGTACTTTTATCAAGTTGCATATTTGTATTGTTTTTGTAATTTACGTTGTAACTATCTTAAAGATAACAATTTACAATGCAATATGCAACCTTTTTTGCAACTAATTTAATTTATAACATTCTGATTGTTTGAGTATTATGAAGTCCGAAACTTCAGTGATTTATACATTAACTCAGACCAGAAAGACATAGTCTGAATGTTAGAATAGTCATAATCAGGATTGTTTGGGTCAGTTGGATCAGAAGCCGCGCCATAACCTCCAATCATTACGTAAGGGCTTGTATTCTCACCATAAATACCGTAAACTTTAAAAGTTAAATTGCTAACCTTTATTTTAGCATAAGCCGCAGCATCAAAACTGCCTGCTTTCTTTTCAGTAATTGTACTATCGGCTAAAATAGTTCTCGGTTTAAATGTTTTATATCCGGCAACAATCCCTGTATAAAAATTTTCTGATGCGTATTTCAATTGAAAATGGATGTCAGGTATTACGGCTCTTTCTTGTGATCTAGCTGGACCTTTAGAATTGTGGTCCTTATATGATAGGGCTGCTGCTACGAATTGTATATTATTAGATAATTTGTAGGTGTATTTAATTTGGGGAGCCCTGTTTAATGGATTAAATGGTATAGCAGCTCCCATACTTAATACTTGAGGGAAACATTCAGTTACAAATATGGGATGCCATGTTTGACCAAGCGTCAAACTAGCTTTTTCCCAGCTTAGGTTCATAAACATATGTCTTATTCTGGGCATTTGTTCAAAACCCTCAGCTTTTCCAAAGAAATCGATTTCCGCTGTACCATTTATTTTTGCACCAAATGCTTCTGGTCCATTTATTTTAGCTCTTAAACGCGATTGAGCCGACATCATATCAAATTGATTGTAGGCTTTTATATCTTCTCCATTGCTATTTTCAACGGCACTTACTGGATAAAGATAGAAATTTCCATCCCGCGAAGTTACTGATTCATAAGTGTCAAAATATCCTTCATAGCGAATATGTCCTGAAAGTTTTACTATAGGCTCTTTTTTTTCTGCTGTATCATCTTGAGCGAAAGCTGCGCTGCTTAAAAGTATTGTTAAAATAAAAAAGTAGATTTTCCTCATAAAATTATTTTTTTTACAACATTTATATACATCTGTTTTATTACGCGAATATAAGTTATTTTGAATATTATTAGGTAACATTTGTTACAAAGAATACCTTTTTCTTGAGTAAAACATTAGTAAAATAGCAATGATAAGAGAAACTATGCCTATAGTAAATATTGCTGTATATCCTACAAGTCCAAGAAAGTAAATGCCAATTATAGGTGCAAAAACACTCCGAAATCCCACAAATGATAAATGCACACTTTGGTAATCGCCAGCATCTTCATTTGTGCAAAAATAGCTTGAACCAATACCCCATAATAATGCCATTGAAGCCGTAAAAATTCCATAGAAAATATAGGAAATAACCAGCATTAAATAAAAGCGAATACCCATAAATTCTATGCTAATTGTAAAATACGATGTGAGTAGCATAAACAACAAATGAAGCAACATTGAAACAAAGGTTAATATCCCATATTTTCGAGGATCAATTTTGCCTATAAGCTTTCCAAAGTAGGGTAGTAAAACTATTGCTACTAAATTATAAGCATTTTTATAAAACGAAATTGAAAAATAATTGAGGTGTAGCGATCTTTCAAGAAAAATAGTAATTACGGCTGCCGTAGCCATCCATGCAAATCCGTAAAACATAAAACTTATTTCAAAATCGCGAAATGGCTTATTTCGAATAATTATATCGCCCATTTTATGATAAACCTTCTTTATTGAAAACCAAAATGCTTCGTTGTTTAGAGCGGGAGGGGCAGAATAATCAATAAGCGTAAGTAAATAAATAGAGAGTATTCCAAGAACAGATAAAACGGGAAAAACATAAGTAAAAGCATAATTATCGAAGTCGAGTAATAGTCCAAAACCAAATGTTACGAACAATACTACAATTTTCTTCACAGAAGTTGAATAGCTATATAGTTTCCCAAAATTATCGGATTTGTAACTATTGCGGAGTAATAAATTAATAGTAGGTAAAATTGCAGGTTTGTACAGGTAATAAAACAAAAATACAAACAAAAATACTAGCGGGTAAATTTTATTGTGCATAACAATTTCAGCATTTGAGGGAAATAATACCAATCCGGCCAATGGTAATCTTGTAATTAAGGCTACCCATAATAAGAACCTCTTTTTTCGCTTTAATCGTTTTATAATCTGGTTAAATAATACCGAAAAAAGCAATACTATAACACTAAACTGAAAAAGAAAACTCACCTGATAATTAGTAGCAAATAAGCTTTTTATAAGTATAAACTCTGTTAAAAGAAGCGCCCCATCAATGATGCCCTCAAGAAACATATGGGCAGTATGCAATTTGAATGTTTTGTTTTCAGAAGAGCCAAGCTTTAACCTTTTAAGGTTTATCATAAATAGTACCTTTAATTTTATAGCTGCAAATATACAAAGCCTATACAAGTAATTTTACTAAAGGTTTTATTGGTGCTAACATAAAATATTTTTCATTTTTTAAGGCTTAAATAAAAATATCAGCTTAAATTGTAAGCAATTGGCAATTGTTCTACCTTTGTTTTAATCGTAATTTGAATTTGATATGGCATTTATTCATAAAGAAAAACCATTTAGTAAGCGTTGGTTTACATCGTGGAGTTTAATTATTGTAGGAGCATTTCTAATGGCATTGGGATTTGTACTTTTTATTAATCCTTACAATATTGTTCCAGGTGGTGTTTATGGTATAAGCATCGTTGTACATTATATGACCCAGGGGCTGCTTGAGTTTTGGCCCGATGGTATTCCTATTGGTCTATTTGGTTTGGTTTTGAATATACCTCTTACCATTATCGGAATAAAAATATTAGGACCGCGTTTTGGCGTTAAAACCATTATTGGCTTTTTTCTTACATCGGCCTTTATGGATTTGCTAACCTTGTTTATAGGTGAAAACGATCCTTTAGGGTTGAAAGATGATTTACTATTAGCATGTATTTTTGGAGGTGTTTTATTAGGAGTAGGCTTAGGTCTAATTTTTAAATCGAAGGCTACATCGGGAGGCTCAGATATTATTGCAATGATACTTGCTAAGGCAACAAAATGGCCTTTGGGTCAACTGCTTATATACGTTGATTCTACCATTGTATTGCTGGGGCTAGTAATTTTTAAAGATTGGAAAATACCCTTGTATTCATGGTTAGTTATTTACATTTCGGGCAAAGTAATTGATGCTGTAATTGAAGGAGTGAATTACGAAAAAATGTTATTTATTGTATCAGACAAACACCAAGAAATTCGTGATGTAATTGTAAACGACCTAAATAGAGGTGGAACGTTTTTAATAGGAGAAGGCATGTTCCAAAACGAACCTAAAAAAATGATTCATACGGTTGTAAATCGCCGCGAATTATCGATGCTTGAAGACTATATAAATAAAATTGATCCTAAAGCCTTTTTAACGGTGGTTGATGCTAAAGAAATTCTTGGTGAAGGCTTCCGTTCATTAGACGATAAGGTTTCTGATTTTTAATTAAAGTTCATTTTGACTATACTCAATGAACAATAAAAGAAAACCATTACATTAATTACTAAGCCGGATTGGAGCGATTAAAGGTTGCCGGGTCAGATTGGAGTGATTAAAGGTTGCTGAGCGAAGTCGAAGCAACCAGTTCTATTTCATAAAAATAAGGCCACCATTTTCCGGTCACAATCAAGCGATTTTTCTGCTTATCAAAAGCTATTCCGTTTAAAACATCAATAGGTGTTTTTACTTTGCTTTTATCAAGCATTCCCGATAAATTAATGTATTTTAATACCTTACCCGATTCAGCATCGAAGGCAACAATACTTTCTGAACCATAAATATTAGCATAAATAACACCGTTTATATATTCCAATTCGTTAAGGTGTTTAACAGGGCCATTGTTGTCGTAAACTTGTAGTTTTTTTGTTTCTTGAATAAACTCAGTATCCAAAAAATAAATATGTTCAGAACCATCACTCATAATTAATTCAGAGCCATTGTTGGTAAGTCCCCAACCCTCGGTAGGGTAATTGAAATCGTATAGTTTTTTAAGGCTTTCTTTTTCGTAAACATAACCAATGTTTGAACGCCAGGTTAATTGGTATATTTTATCATTAATTATGGTAATGCCTTCACCAAACAATTCTTTACTCAGATTAATACTTTGTACAATCTCGTTATTATCTAAGTCAATTTTATATAGCATCGATTCGCCATAATTTCCGGTTCCTTCATATAAAAAGCCATCGGAAAATTCTAAACCTTGAGTGTAGGCTTTAACATTGTGTGCCCATTTATTCAGAACTTTAAAAGATAGTTTTTGAGGTTGAATATCTGATAATAACTCAAAATTCATGGTTTTACTTAAAGCCAAGGTATCGCCCCAATAAAAGGTAAGGTTTATTTTTGTTTTGCCTGGATTGCTATCCCCTGAGTTCCAAATAATAGCTTCATCGTTTTTAAAAGTTTTATATGATAAAAATCCAACCGAAACCTTTGTAGAATCAGGATTTGAAGTCTTTTTGATTTTGTATTTAAAAACAACATCTTCATCAATTGTTATCGTTTTTTTCTTATCGGCGGTTACTTTGATTTCAATGTTTTGTTTTTTTTTCTGACGCTCAGCCTTCGTATCAGGCTGGCTAGTTTTAATATTCGAGTTGCAAGCCGTGGCAGCTATTATTATGGCAAAAATTATGTTCTTCATAAACTATCTAATTTGAGACGGCAAAATACATATTATTCAATTAAAAATAAACTCAATTCAGTTTTTAGAAAATTACTTTTACTATCGTTTTTCATAGGTAAGCGATTAGAATTTCATTTTTAGAAATATTTTTATTCACTCAGAGCATTATGTTATTGATTTTCAGTTTAGGCTAAAGCCCTTATTTATCTTTATACGGTCAGTAATGATTGTTTTTAGGTATAATGAAAAATGCCGAACTCAATATAGAGTCCGGCTTAATGTTTTATTATAATGTATCACTTATGTTCATTCATTGGCTTTGTCCAACTTTTGAAAGCTCTTAATAATTACCAGCCAGTAGTTACTTTTTGGTTATACATTTTGTAAATGCTTTTTTCACCGGTTTTCACCGATTTGTAATGTATCGTTCCTTTAATCATAGGGTTGGCTTTGGATGAGTATATTTCTTTTGTCAAAGCTTGGCTAATAGTAAAATCAAGATCGTGCTTACCTTCACCTTCAAATGTTTTATTAATACCATCAATAATAATTGGAGCCTCTTTTCCAAAATTTAGAATAACCTTTTCAATCTCAAAAGCAGTGGCATATTTCGATGTTAAGCTAATAAGGCATTTTGTATCCGCTACATCCGCACCTGAATCGTTTCCGCCCGAAATATTGATATCGTTGTTTACAAAAATGTCGATTTTTTCTGCGCTAATGTTAAAAAAGAACTCGCTTTTAGCTCTTCCATAAGCGCTCATGAACGCAACCTTAATCAGATTGTCAGGGTCTTCGTAACATTCGTCGTATGAATAGGTAATAACCCATTCCGGTTTTTTATTTCTAACATCAACAATTTTTGCACAGTTTGAATTAACCTTAGGTTTACGTGAGGTAGTTACTGTTTTATCGCCGGCTTTAAGCACCAATCTTATTTCTCCTAAGGTATTGTTTACCGTTTCAATGCTAAAGTTTCTTAGTATTTCTTTCAACTTGGCAATGCCCACATTGGCCTTGTCTTTTCTAGGATCAACATCAATAAAACCTCCTGCAAGGGCTTCAAGTTCTTTAACCGTTTGTCCCATCTCTTCAAGGTTATTCAAAGTAGGTATTCTACTCAAAATAGCATTGAGTTGATCGGTAAGTGCTTTATCGGCTTTTTCGTATTCTTTAATTAGGGTTTGCAGTTGTTCCTTACTAAAGGGGTATTTCATATGGTAATAAAACTTAGTATTATCACCCTCTTTTAATTGCTCCCAATATGAGGCAGCTACATTGGTTAAGGAAATACCTTTAATAAACGGAATATCGGCAGCACGAGTTTTAGTAGCTGTTTGAAAACTTTCTTTAAATTCGCTATTGTTATTGCTGGTGTTTTCGCTTCTAAAATATTCGCTGCTTGTTTGAATATTATCAGCAACCGAACTAACAATTTGTTCTTTAACCTTTACAAGAGCTTTTTGCTTAGCATCTTCAAGGGTTTTATTGCTCGATGTTGTAATAATATAACCAGGGGCTAGGCTATTAACCCAATCAGGCTTCTTTTTCTCACTTTTGTCAATAACTTTTACTTTTTGTGCTTGGGTTTGGGTTGAAAAGCTAACCAATCCTAAAATTACAAGAAGGGCTCTTATACTTTTTTTCATTGTGCTAAATTTTTGGGTTGAATACTATTATTTAATGCTAATGTAGTTAAAATTAGTAAAAAATAAAGACTACAGAGTTTGCCAAGACAAGCAAATTAGAAAAAAAAATCAGCAACAAGTGCTGATTTTTTTTTGATGTAATTTTTTATTATTCCATTTGTGACATTTCTTCGTTGAATTTCTCACGGAATTTCTCACGATCGTACATAACCTCAAGTTTTTTGTTTTTGTCAATCCCTTTGTCAATCCCGTTGTAAATAACATCTTTGCTAACCTCTATAGCAATAAAAGTTTCGTAACCTCCACCTTCAGCTTCAAAAGTTTTTTCACAGGTAACAGCTATTTCAACTAATTCTTGATTTACTATGTCACGTGCCATGTTTTCAAATGTTTGGCTAAATTCGGTTGCACCACCAGCATCCATTTCATTAACGTAACGCTCTGTGACAGATTTGATTTTTGATCCAATTAAAGAAGCTAAACGTTGTTTGGTTATCATAAGAGCTTTGTCTTTTGAAGTAGCCATATCTTGGCTTTTTCCAACGCTTGCAGCTCTAAAAAATTCAGCATTTGATCTACCTTGATCTGCACATGGAATTATAATTTCTTCACGACCTTTCGTTGCGCTTTTTTCACCACCACATGATGTTAGGGCTACTACAGCGGCGAACGATAATACTAATAATGTTACTTTTTTCATAGTTTTTAATTTTTATTGATTGATAAATCAGATATAAACAAATTTCATCAATTTTATTGAATTTTACAAGTACAAGATGAGGTTCATGAAAAAAGGTTGCTTTTATTTTTTTCGCTTTATTAAAAAAAAAATGCTCATCCTGTTGTAAAGCAACTGATTTATTGTTAATTTGGTGGAATTGAAAACCTATAAAAAAATTATCGATGAGAAAACTTAAAATGTTTAGCCTAATGTTGGCTGCTGCTTTATTTGTCGGGTTGTATTCCTGCGGTAGTGGTGAAACAAAAAAAGAAGAAGTTAAAGAGGTTGTGGAAGAAGTTGCTGTAGAAGAAGAAGTTGTTTCTGATTCTGTTGAAGTTGCTGCTGATTCGGTTGCTGTTGAAGAAGCGGTAGTTGAAGAAGCTGCTACTGAAGAAGCAATGTAAGCAAAGTAAAAGAACTTAGCTAAAAGGGGAGCAATTTTTATTGCTCCCCTTTTTTGTTAAAAAAACAGCTGTCGCCATAACTTAAAAATCTAAATTCATTTTCAAGGGCGTAGTTATAAACTTCTTTCCATTTTTTTCCAATAAATGCCGATACCAAAAGTAGTAAAGTGCTTTTAGGTTGATGAAAATTGGTAATTATTCTGTCTACAACCCTAAATGTATATCCCGGAGCAATCATTATAGCAGTACTTGCGTTTAAATGATCTTCTAATGAATCATTAACTTCTTTGTGTACCCTTTTAAAAGCTTCGGCAACTGTGAAATCAGAGCTTAATTCATAAGCTTCCCACTGGTCAATATGTAATTCTTTAGTCGCATTTTTTTCCATAGAAAGAAGTTTTACTCCAAGCCAATACAAACTTTCAAGTGTACGTACTGTGGTAGTGCCAACTGCCGTAATGTTGCCGATATTTTCTAATAAGGGCTGAATAGTTTTAGGGGTAATAATAAAATGTTCGGTATGCATTTCATGCTCACCAATATTTTCCGCTTTTACAGGTTTAAATGTGCCAGCACCCACATGTAAGGTTACCTCATGCAATACTATATTCTTTTGTTTAAGCGAGTTAAATACATCGTTAGTGAAATGCAAACCTGCAGTAGGCGCTGCTACTGATCCTTTATGTTTGGAGTAAACTGTTTGGTAAGTATCTAAATCGACTTTCTCTGCCCTGCGATTTAAATAGGGAGGTATAGGTATATTACCCGAATTTTCAATTATTTCACTGAATGTAAGTTTGCAATTGTCCCATTTAAATTCAATAATATGCCATTCATTACCCGATTTTAATCGTTCTATTTTAAGCGTTGTTTTGCTACCATTAACGGTGATTGATTTTTCAAGTATTCCGGTTTTCCATTTTTTTAAGTTACCAACTATACATGTCCATTGGCAACTCGTGTTTGATTCAAATGATAAAACATAGTCACTCGGCAGGAATGGCTCTAAACAAAACACCTCAATTCGGGCACCTGTATCTTTAAAAAATTCAAGCCGGGCCCTTATAACTTTTGTATTATTGGCAACTAATAAACTGTTGTTGGGTAAATAAGCTCCCAGGTTCTTAAAAGTGTCTTCTTTTATGGTTTCATTATCTGATATCAATAATTTCGATTCATCGCGCCTTTTTAAGGGATATTTAGCAATTTTCTCATCAGGTAAGTTGTAATTATATTCATCAATTTTAATTTGTTTTAAACTCATAATGACTGCTAGTGAAATGATTGTTTTGCTCAACCTGTATTCCAATTAATTTTAAAGAAAACGCTCGGCAAAATTAATTAACTTTGCCACTCTAAATAAAAAATTGCAATAAAATTAAAGATAGTATGGAAATTAAAGTAGGTGATAAAGTTCGTTTTTTAAATGATATTGGAGGTGGCTTTGTAACCAAGATAATTGATAGGCTTAGCGTTAAAGTAATGAACGAGTTTGGATTTGAGGTACCATCGCGTATTACTGAACTAGTGGTAATAGAGTCGGCAGTTGAATACAAAGAAGAAACAAGAACCCAGGTTGCAGACGCCAATACATTAAATGAAAATGTAAGTTCAGAAGTTATTGTTGATACCAAAGATATATTTTACCCCGATGTTGCTATTGATGAGGCTAACGGTGATGATTTGAAATTGTTTTTAGCTTTTGTGCCTCAAGGCCGCCCCGGTAATTCAGATTTGAACGTATTTTTTATTAACGACAGCAATTACAATGTGTTGTACAGTGTTATTAACATTGAACAAGCTGGAAAAACTTTCTCAAATTCGGTTGGAGTTCTTGAAGCCAATACAAAAGAGCAAATAGAGACTCTTGGTTTAAGCACCATTAACGAAATTCCGGAGTATGTTTTTCATCTTAGCTTTTATAAAAAGGGGGAGTTTAATATAAAAGAGCCCGTTGCTAAATCAATAAATATTAATCCTATAAAGTTTTTTAAAGAAAAATCGTATACCGAAAACGATTTTTTTAACGAAGATTCAATCATGATATCGGTTTATACCGATAATGCTCTTGCCAATGAAATTGAAAAATTATCGGACAAGCAATTAAAACAGGTATTTGCTGAGAAAGAGCAGAAGGATAAAAAGCCAGCTTATAATTCAGCTAAAAAGAATGAAAATACCTTGCTTGAAATTGACCTGCACATTCATGAATTACTTGACGATTTTAGAGGTTTAAGCAATAGCGAAATTCTTGAAGTTCAAATGGATCATTTTAAAACTCAATTAGAAAATGCGGCAAAGAATAAAGTAAAAAAGGTGGTATTTATTCATGGTGTAGGTAATGGCACCTTGAAACTTGAAATAAGAAAAGAACTTGACCGTAAGAGCAAACTGTTGTCGTATCAAGATGCTTCATTTAAGGAGTACGGCTATGGTGCTACGATGATTCAGTTTAGATAATATTCATTGAAATCAATAAAAATTGGAATTGATTGAACGAAATTTTGTAACTTCAAAATCATTTAGTTTATAATTATTTCAAATATATTGGTATTAAAGCAGAAGTATGTATCTGTCTTACAATCCGTTTACGCAAATAGTTGAAAAAAGCTTTTCTATTACCGATAGCGATGAGCTTAGTTCTAAAATGCTCTTGTCATTTAAAGCTTTTAATGATTGGAAAAGTTCGTGCTTTCAGTTAAGAGAGCAATTGTTAAATAAGGTTGCTGATTTGCTTGAAGAACGGATGTTTGATTATGGTAAGCTCATTACTTTTGAGATGGGTAAGCCAATTTCTCAAGCTACAGCAGAAGTTGAAAAATGTGCCGGGGTTTGCCGATATTTTGCAACACATGCGGTGAATTTTCTTGAAAGCAAAACGATAGAGTCATCTGCTACAGCAAGTCAAATTAACTTTGAACCCTTAGGAACTATTTTTGGAGTAATGCCATGGAATTTTCCGTTCTGGCAGATATTCAGGTTTTTAGCTCCAACTATAATGGCAGGTAATTCAGTATTGCTAAAACATGCATCGAATGTACCCCTGTGTGCCGAGGCAATTGAACAAGTTTTTCTTGATGCAGGAGCTCCAATAGGGGTTTTTCAAAATTTATTTGTCAGTTATAGTCAAGTTGAAACAGTTATTGCATCGCCAATAGTTAAAGCTGTAACATTTACAGGAAGCAATGTGGCTGGTAGTATTATTGCTGAATTAGCTGGAAAGTATACCAAAAAAAGCCTACTTGAATTAGGAGGCAGCGATTCGTTTATTATTTTTGAAGATGCCGATTTGAATGCCGTTCTTGAAAACGCCATAATGTCGAGGTTTTTGAATGCCGGTCAAAGTTGTATTGCTGCCAAACGAATTTTAGTTCATCAGGATATTGCCGGCGAATTTATATCAAATTTTCAAAGTTTAGTTGAGAATTTGTCGATAGGCAACCCCATGGATAAAAATACTTATGTAGGACCGATGGTTAACCAAAAAGCATTGAATGAATTGCATAAACAGGTACAAAAGACTATTCAAATGGGCGCCACTTGTTTAACAGGAGGGTATCCGAGTTATGACATGACATCGGTGTACATGCCAACGCTGCTGGTTAATATCCCCTATAATTCGCCAATTTGGCAAGAAGAGGTTTTTGGGCCGGTTGCTGCAGTTGAGATATTTGAGACGAATGAACAAGCCATCGAAATGGCTAACGATACAAATTTTGGACTGGGGGCATCCATTTGGACTGAGGATATGGATATTGCCAATTGGGCGAGTAAAAGTTTAAATGTAGGAATGGTTTCAGTGAATTCCATGTTGAAATCGGAACCGGCTTTGCCATTTGGAGGCATAAACGAATCGGGTTACGGTAGAGAATTGGGTGGAAATGGTATTCTTGAGTTTGTGAATGCAAAAACCGTAAGCTATTTTTCTTAGGTCAATTTTTCAAGGTGTTGTGTTTTTTCTCACTACTCAAATCTAAAAATTTACTAATCTATTGCAGTGGGTAACTTCATTTATTGCTTATTCTGAAACATTAGTGTACTTTTGTGGCAATAGTAAACCGTTCTATCGCGCCCCGAGTCTTCGGGGTGAGGAAAGTCCGGGCAACACAGAGTACCATGCTTCTGAAATAGAAGATGTCCGTGAGGGTATAGTAAGGCAGAAGAAAATAACCGTCCCGATCTTGCATCGGGATAAGGGTGAGAAGGTGAGGTAAGAGCTCACCAGTATGGCAGGCAACTGTTTTAGCTGTGTCTCTTTTGGGTTGAAAGGCCATGTATATCTCAATTCCGATTACCGGAACAAAGCTACTCGCTTTGTATTTCTTAGGAATGGTTGAGAGGGGTAGGCCGATAGAGGCTGCGAGTGATCGTAGTCCCAGATAAATGATAGAACTCCCGATTAATCGGGATGACAGGATCCGGCTTATAGGTTTACTATTTTTTTAAAACAGGGGTATTCCCTGTTTTTTTTATGTTCAAAATTTGGAAGATTCGAATTTTATCAAATGTTAAAACCTAAGTTGAGCGATTCGAACAAAGTGAAGAGGCGCTTTACGTAGGTATAACCCTCCCGACCTCCGGTACGGGACAGGCTGACCTAGGAATTGTTGGTTTTCACATTTTGAGTAGCCTGCCTCGATTATTTCGGGGAAACGAAAAGTATGAAAACCTTACAAGACCTCAGTCAATTGAGCAGATTTGCGATAGCGAATCGCTCAATTTGGGTACAAATAAAAACAAACCATCTATAATTGGCAATAAATATTTATAAGTTAAGTTATTTGGTAAATCTAAAGTGTAAAGCTAATTTTGCCCCAATTCGAAAATGATTGTCTTCAGTCTTCTGTAAGCAGGATGAGAACTGAATACTGCCTACTTTTATGTTTATTGTAGTAAAGTCAATTTTTCGAAATAGGTTTAATTGAAATGAAATACTAAGAAAAAAG
>JAQICC010000013.1 GCA_027858735.1 Salinivirgaceae bacterium | reverse complement strand
GGTTTTCACATTTTGAGTAGCCTGCCCCGATTATTTCGGGGAAACGAAAAGTATGAAAACCTTACAAGACCTCAGTCGATTGAGCAGATTTGCGATAGCGAATCGCTCAATTTGGGTTGAAAGCAAAGAGAGCATCGAATGGGTAATTTCGTTCTGGCCAACAAAGCAGTAGAGAATTTATCGGGAATTTGGAATTACACTTTTTATCGATGGTCTGAAAAACAGGCCGACTTCTACTATCAAATCTTATTGGAAAATTGCAAAGAAATTGCTGAATATCCTAAACTAGGAAAGTATAATGAAGGACTAGCAAAACTTCTCTATGGACATAGAGTAGGGCAACACCTAATATTTTATAGAACAACGAAAAAAAAATAAAGTTGAAATAACGAGGATTCCATGGTTTTAAACGCTATGTTGGTGTGGGTGTTGTAACACATAATCTACAAAGAATAGGAAAAAAGTTGCTCAAGCAAGAAAAACAAAGAGAGCATATTGTTGGCTGTAGCCTAAATAAATATATGACCATATTAAATACTTCCTAACAGGAATAGATAGACAAAAGAGTGAGAAAAATTGAATAAAGACACTTTGTATTTATCAAAATTAATTTTTAAAGTAGTTATTTAATAATGAAACCCTAAAAAAACCATATTTTGAAGTTGCTAATTTTTTTTGAAAACGATGGAAATTTAAAAATGCTGCGTTTTCTTTCTGATTATTATGTGAATGTTGCGATTAAATAAACAATACAGAAAATTATACCGAAAGTATTTAATGCATGATGCCATTAAAAGTCGTAGAATATCTCTTTGGCTCGATCGAAAAAGCGAACGCCATATTCAAATTATGGCAGCCATGTTTTTCATTGGTTTTTTATTGACTATCGCTTATGGCTTTAAAACATTAGCAACATGGAGTCAAATTAGCCAAATATTTTTCGGCTTAGCAGTTTTGTTTAGCTTTATTCCAAGCAATTGGCTACCTTTCATTTACAGAGTTCGCAAAGAGCTTAAAGTACTGCTTGGCGTTTGTGCTTTAGCGCCTTTATTTACAGGAATAATTTTGTTATTGAACTTTCATGTAAGCACTAATAAAAGCATTATTATAGATAAAGTAGTTAGCTACGATGTCAATTATACAGATAAAATTATTTTGGTTAATTTAGAAGATGAATATCTAAATAAACATATTGAAATAAGGAAGTTTTCAATGGAGCAATTTCGATTTGATCCTGATTCAGCAGGCTTCTTTATTCACAGAGGCTGTTTTGGGCTAAAAACTGTACACAATCCATGGTTAATTCCAAAAGTTGTGTGGCATAGTAGGAGACCTTGAAACATTGACAGTTAATTCAAAAGACTAATAATTTTTTTTTATCTTGCAAAACAAATTGATTAGATATGAGAACAAATGATATAATTAAAGAAATTCAAAGATTACCTGTTTCTAAGAGATTTTATGTAGTCGAGAAAACCATTCATTCAATCAGGACACAAGGTGATAAAAATATTATGAAAAAAGCTGCCGATGCTTTATACTCAGATTACAAATCTGAAACGGAATTGACATCATTTACCAACCTTGATTTTGTAGATTTTTATGAAGCAAAATGAAGTTTGGTTGATAAACCTTGACCCAACAGTTGGAGCAGAGATTAAAAAGACACGACCTGCAATTATTGTAAATGACAATTCTTTAGGAAAATTGCCACTTAAAATTATTGTTCCAATTACTGATTGGAAAGACAGATATGAGATAGCTCCATGGATGATAAAAATTGAACCGAACAGTAAAAATGGACTGACAAAAGATTCTTCGGCTGACTGTTTTCAAGTGCGTTCAGTATCACAGGATAGATTTGTAAAACGCCTTGGAGAAATATCTGATTCGATTATGGATGAAATACGGATTGGATTATCAAAAGTATTGTCGATCGACACAGAATAAACTACGCCACACACACGCAATATAGCAAAGCGGGGCTTTGTCTCGCATTAGGCATTTGGGTCACGTTCAAGCCATTTTGTCGGTGGACAAAAACGCAATCGCAAACCCCGCCATGCCATATTGTAAAACGTAAAATAGCAGAAATTTAAAAATCTAATTCTTGCCAACTTTTTACAATTAACTATTACATTTATAAACCAATATATCGAAACTTATTATTCAAGTTTTTGTTATGATAAAAAATGAACAATAGCCAGTCCCCATTATTTCGGGGTGGCATTTAATTAAAAATACTTAAAATGCTTATGAACTCTAAATTTTATTTGGTACTATTTATTGTACTTTGTGGCACAGTGGCAGAAGCTCAACCTGAAAAATGGAAGAATCAAAAATACTTTACAATAATGAGTTATAATGTTGAAAATTTATTCGACACTATAAACGATCCAAAGAAGAATGACAATGAATTTACACCTACTTCTGAAAAGCAATTTAATTCTGCAAAATACTTTAAAAAACTTACTATGCTTTCTGAGGTAATCAGTAGCATAAATTCCAATGAATTACCAGAACTTATTGGCCTTTGTGAAATCGAAAACCTAACCGTATTGAACGATTTGGTTGCTGCTTCAAATCTAAAGCCAGGTAAATATATGATAGTACATGAAGAAGGTCCTGACCCTAGGGGAATTGATTGTGCCCTGCTTTACCGTCCTGATGCCTTTACTTACATTGATCATAAAACCTTAGAAGTTAGATTTCCTTTTGCAAAGAACAAGAGAACCCGCGATATTTTATATGTGAAAGGTCTGGTGAAAAAAGACACATTGCATATATTTGTAAACCACTGGAGCTCTCGAAGAGGCGGTAAAGAAAAATCTGAACCCAAACGTTTACAAAATGCAACTGTTTTAAAAAATCAGACCGATTCCATTTATCAAATAAATAGTGAAGCAAGAATTATTATTTTAGGTGATTTTAATGATTCTCCATCCGATAAAAGTCTCTACGAGGTTCTTGAAGCTGGAAAATTGACCGATAAAAAAAACCTCACCAACCTCATGTATGAGCTTCATAATGAAGGCAAAGGCACGTATTATTACCGTGGTGTTTATAATATGATTGATAATTTAATTGTATCAAGAAATCTATGTGAAAAAAAAGAAGGATTTCGTTTGTATGAACCCAAAGGATGGATATATAATCCGGATTATATTTGTTATACAAATAAAAATGGTGATAAATCACCTAACAAAAGCTATGGCGGTAAAAATTACTTTGGTGGGTATAGCGACCATTTTCCTATTTACACCATTTTTTATGAAAAATAGTTATTGCCATGGATTTAAAAATTGTTTCACCTTTTGAACCTGCAGGCGATCAACCACAAGCTATTGATCAACTCGTAAATGGTATTAATCAAGGAGTTCCTTACCAGACATTACTTGGGGTAACGGGTTCCGGAAAAACATTTACCATTGCAAATGTACTTGAGAAAACCCAACGACCTGCACTCATTCTTAGCCATAACAAAACACTTGCAGCACAGCTATATACTGAGTTCAAAGAATTCTTTCCGAATAACGCCGTTGAATATTTTGTTTCGTATTACGATTATTATCAACCTGAGGCATATTTGCCGGTAACCGATACTTATATAGAGAAAGATTTAAATATCAACGAGGAGATTGAGAAACTCAGACTTCGCACTACTTCTGCCCTTTTAAGTGGCCGACGCGATGTAATCGTTGTTTCATCAGTTTCATGTTTATATGGTATAGGAAATCCTGCTGATTTTCATGAAAATATTATACCCATAAAAATTGGCGATGAAATTGGAAGAAATAAATTCCTTCGAAGACTAGTTGATTCTCTATACAGCAGAAATGAAATTGAATTTAGCCGAGGTAATTTTAGAGTTAAAGGTGATACTGTCGATATTTTTCTTGCCTATGGGGACAACGCAGTACGAGTAATATTTTGGGGCGATGAAATTGAAGAAATTTATTCCTTTGATCCGCTAAATGGTCATACTTTAGAAAAATTTGAAGAAACTCTAATTTACCCTGCAAATATTTTTGTAACTACTCAGTCCAGAATCAATCAGGCTATTAGTCAAATCCAAGATGACTTAGTTAAACAGATTGATTTTTTCAACAGTGTAGGAAAACCATATGAAGCAAAACGGATTGATGAAAGGGTGAATTACGATTTAGAGATGATTAAGGAGTTAGGCTATTGTCCGGGAATCGAAAACTATTCCCGCTATTTTGATGGTAGAAGCCAAGGAACCCGACCATTTTGCCTGCTTGATTATTTCCCTGACGATTTTCTTACCATTGTTGATGAAAGCCATGTTAGCTTATCGCAAATAAGAGCTATGTACGGCGGAGACCGCTCAAGAAAAGAGAACTTAGTGGAATACGGTTTTAGATTGCCTGCAGCAATGGATAATAGGCCGCTTAAATTCGATGAATTTGAAGAGGTAACGAAACAAACCATCTACGTAAGTGCCACACCAGCCGATTTTGAATTGGAGAAATGTGAAGGCGTTATCACCGATCAGGTAATTCGACCAACAGGCTTGCTTGACCCTGTTATTGATGTGCGTCCAAGCTTAAATCAAATTGACGATTTAGTGAAGGAAATTCATGCCTGTATTGATAAGGAAGAGCGTACTTTAGTTACTACACTTACAAAAAGAATGGCTGAGGAACTTAATAAGTACCTAGCAAAACTTAGCATTAAATGTAACTACATACACAGCGATGTAGACACTCTTGAAAGAGTTCGAATAATGGAAGACTTGCGGAAAGGAGTATACGATGTGCTGGTTGGCGTTAATTTACTCCGGGAAGGACTTGATTTACCTGAAGTTTCGTTGGTTGCAATTCTTGATGCTGATAAAGAAGGTTTTTTAAGATCGCAACGCTCACTTACCCAAACAGCAGGTAGAGCGGCCCGAAATATAAATGGTAAAGTTATTATGTATGCCGATAAAATGACCGGATCGATGCAACGTACTATAGACGAAACCAACAGAAGGAGAGAAAAACAACTTCAGTATAATGAAGAACAAGGAATTACACCGAAACAAATACAAAAAGCAAAACGCAGTATGGTAAGTACTGATGAACAAGAAAGCAAACTATCAAAAGCCTATTCTGGTAAAGATACTATAGACATTGCAGCCGATCCTATTATTGCTTACATGACGAAAGAAGCTTTAGAAAAAACGATTAAGAAAACTAAAAAACAAATGGAGCAAGCTGCCGGGAGACTTGATTTTATGGAAGCTGCCCGACTTCGAGATGAAATGTTCGCACTAGAAAAATTATGGGCGGGCAAAGGCGGAAAAACCACTAAGAATATAAAATAAAATTGCATAAAAAAAGCGGCCTTAGCCGCTTTTTGTTTATCCTAAATATGTTTTTAGTAATTTGCTTCTCGAAGTATGTCGTAATCTGCGAATTGCCTTTTCCTTAATTTGACGCACACGTTCGCGTGTTAAACCAAATTTCTCACCAATTTCTTCCAAGGTCATTTCTTGAGTCATAATTCCAAAGAAAAGACGAATAATATCGCGTTCGCGTTCTGTTAAAGTAGCTAATGCCCTATTAATTTCGCGAGCTAATGATTCGTTAATCAGTTGATTATCTGCTATTGGACTATCTTTATTCTCCAGCACATCCAATAAGCTGTTATCTTCACCTTCAACAAAAGGAGCATCAACTGAAATATGACGACCTGATACACGTAAAGTATCAACCACTTTATCTTTTGGTAATTCAAGCACAATAGCCAGCTCTTCTGGAGAAGGAGTTCGCTCATTTTCTTGCTCAAATTTGCTATAAGCTTTATTAATTTTATTTAATGACCCTACCTGATTAAGTGGCAAACGTACAATTCTAGATTGCTCTGCCAATGCTTGTAGAATCGACTGACGAATCCACCAAACAGCATATGAAATAAATTTAAAACCACGCGTTTCATCAAACTTTTCAGCAGCTTTTATTAAACCTAAATTACCTTCATTTATTAAGTCAGGTAGGCTTAAACCTTGGTTTTGATACTGCTTTGCTACAGAAACAACGAAACGTAAATTTGCTTTAGTAAGCTTCTCCAGTGCAATTCTATCACCCTTTTTAATACGCTGAGCTAATTCAACCTCCTCTTCAACTGTTATCAGTTCTTCTTTTCCAATCTCCTGTAAGTACTTGTCTAACGAGGCGCTCTCGCGGTTAGTAATCGACTTGGTGATTTTTAATTGTCTCATATTAAAATCCTTTGTAAATTTTTTAGTTTACATAAACAAATATCTGGCCATAACATTAGTTTACAGCCAATTACTTTGTTGTTTTTTGTAATTTTCACCCCTTTTTTTTGAGAATTATTCCAATCTATTCTCCCCATTTTACGTATGCTTTGTAAAAGGGTTACAAAAGTATAAAAAAAATTGATACGAACTTAAATACCAAAGGCATAATATGCAGAAATTCCATTAGGATAGACCCCTTCAATATATATACCACCCTCAATATTTTTTAATATCATTTGCAAATCTTGAATATCGTATATTTTCTGCCTATTTATTGAAGTTATTACAAAACCTTTTTTTATGCCGGCAGACAAGAATTTGCCTTGCTTTAATTCTATAATCTGAACCCCTCCTTTTATTCTAAGTTTAGATGCTTCAATTGATGATATATCTTTTACCCTTGCTCCATAAAACTCAGGGACTACTTCTGCTTTAACCATTTCTGTTTTACCATCAATATTGCGAAGGGTTAATAACAATTTTCTCTCCTTACCCCCTCTCAATATGGTAACCGAAATTTGGTCGCCAGGGCGATGTTGTCCAACCTGTTCTTGAAGTTCAGAGGTACTGTTAACTATAACATCTTTTACTTTTAGAATTAGATCTCCGGTTTTTATACCTGCATCTTCAGCGGCACCATCCGCTGTAATATTACTCACATAAACTCCTTTTGTACTAGTTACACCATTATTGATAGCCTCTGGAGAGGTAACATCTGTAATGCTAATTCCAATGAAGGCACGCTGTATGGTTCCAAATTCTAATAAATCGCCTA
Source organism: Salinivirgaceae bacterium (assembly GCA_027858735.1). Classification (GTDB taxonomy): domain Bacteria; phylum Bacteroidota; class Bacteroidia; order Bacteroidales; family SZUA-534; genus GH45. The sequence continues at coordinate 11,484 of JAQICC010000013.1, read as the reverse complement.
CTACTTTTTGTGCAATTTTTTGAGGTACAGCAAATGAATATCCAGAAAATGAACCTGTTGGACTTGCAATCGCTGTATTGATTCCAATTAATTTACCTTCTGTGTCTACCAATGCTCCTCCACTATTTCCAGGATTCACAGCCGCATCAGTTTGAATAAAAGCTTCGATCGCTGTTCTTTTATTTAATATATTAATGCTTCGGGCTTTTGCACTAACTATACCTGCTGTAACAGTTGAAGCCAAATTGAAAGGATTGCCTACAGCTAGAACCCACTCACCTATCTTCATTTCATCAGAATTTCCCCAGGATATATATGGAAAATCTTTCCCTTCTATTTTAATTAATGCAATATCGGTGTTGGGATCAGTACCAATAAGCTTTGCTGTAAAAGTTCTCTTATCATTTAAAGTAACCTCCAATATATCTGCTCCTTCAATAACATGATTATTTGTTACAATATAACCGTCGTTTGAAATTATCACACCACTACCTGCCGAAACTATCGGTGTAGGATTATTAGCATAATCAGGTTTTCCAAATAAAAAATTGTAAAATGGGTTTTCGTAACCATTTAGTTGAGTTCTCACCTTAACGTGAACTACCCCATGAATAGTTTTTGCAGCTGCATCCACAAAATCCATATTTGAATTATACCTGACCACCTTGGTATCAATGGGCTGAGAAGGTATTTTTTGAACTACAGTGTTTATAATCGGCTCATTTTTAATAAAAATGAAATATCCACTAAGTGCTATTGCAGCTCCTAAAAACGATGCAAAACTTAATCCAATTATCTTTTTCATATTCTTTTTTTTATTTATTGAATATATTTTTTGTTATGAAACGATGCAGGTTTTTTTTTTGTTGTACTTTTGTGACGTTTTAACAAAATTTTAACCAAATATACAATTATGTTCTTAACCAAATAAGCATACAACTGTATTAAAATTGATTGCAAAAATTTGAATTGAACAATTTTTTTTGAAAAGAAGTTAAATGAAATTGGATTTTTATAAATACCACGGAACAGGAAACGATTTTATTCTTATTGATTCGTTTAATAAAGACATTCAGTTATCAAAAGATAATATTGAACAATTATGCCATAGAAGATTTGGTATAGGTGCTGACGGGCTGATGATACTGAGAAAGCATGATGGTTACGATTTCGAAATGGATTTTTACAATTCCGATGGAAATCAGGGATCAATGTGTGGTAATGGAGGAAGATGTATTGTTGCTTTTGCTCATGACTTAGGCATAATTGAAGATACAACCAAGTTTTTGGCTCCCGATGGAGAACATGAAGCCAAATTCTTTAGTCATGATAAAATTTCATTAAAAATGATTGATGTTGATTATATTGAGAATAATGAGCTTGGATTTTTTATGAATACAGGGTCTCCTCATTTAGTAATTACTAAAGAAACAGAGCTTGGATTAAATGTTTTCGAGGAAGGAAAATCAATTAGATATTCCGAAAAATATAGAAACGAAGGAGTAAATGTAAATTTTGTAATTCCCGGAACGGATAATTCGAAAATATTCACTTACGAAAGAGGAGTTGAAAATCAAACCTTTTCATGTGGAACAGGAACAGTTGCCGCCGCTTTAACACTACATAAAAATCGAAATACCCAATCTCCCATAAGGTTTACTACATTAGGTGGTAATCTTTCTGTGCTCTTTAATTTTGATGCTCATGATAAATATTCAAACATTTGGCTTGAAGGATCTGCAATTAGAACTTTTCAAGGAATATCTAATATTATTATCTAGTTGCTATAATATTTTTGATAAAAAGAAAGAAAGCCTTATATTTAAAACATTAAAAAGAGATTCCAAAGCTCATGAGTAGTCAAACAATAAATGATAGTTTCGCACTCAGATTATTTGAAGGAATGCAGAAAAATAATCTGAATTACATTTACAGAGGTGTTTTTAGCCAAAACATTACTGACGGTATATTATCATTGACTGAAGCCAATTTGGAAAAAGTCGGAGAGGATTCAAAAATAAAAAAGCGCGTTTTCACAATTATGGTGGAAGGATTACAGAATATTACGCGCCACCAAGAGATTGAAGAAGAAACCGACACAAATTCAGAAACTGGTATATTTCTTATTCAAAATATAGATAAGCGATATTTTATAACTACTGGAAATCCGATTTTAAAAAAGAATATTTCCAATCTTACTGACCAACTTAATAAAATTAATAGCCTAAACCCTGATGAACTAAAACAATACTACAAAAACGTATTGAATGACAATATTATATCAGATAAAGGAGGCGCTGGGTTAGGTTTAATTGAAATGGCTCGAAAATCTGGAAATAAATTGGTATATGACTTTGTTGACCTTAGTACGAATTACTCCTATTTTTATCTTAACACAGAAATCTCACAAGAAAAAGGAGCTAAAAAACCAATAATAAGTAAAAGTTCAGGTTCATTAGACGATATTAAAGAACTTCATAAAACTCTTAATAATGAAGAGATTGTATTGATATTTAATGGTATATTCAATCAAGAGAGTTTACTTAATCTTCTTTCTATTATGGAGAACCAAATGATGGAACATAATCTTAATTTAAAGAAAAAGGTGTTCAATATTATGGTTGAAATGCTTCAAAATATTGTAAAACATGGAGCTAATGGGAATGGTCTAAGTCAAAATCCAGGAATATTCTTTATTAATCAAAAGAATAATAAATATATATTAAATACCGGAAACTATATTGATATTACTGAATCAGAAAAGCTTAAAGAAAAAATTGATTATGTTAATTCGTTGTCTACCGATGATTTAAATGAGTTTTATGAAAAAAGTCTCTTTAATTTTCAAGTTGATAGCAGTAAAGAATCAGGATTAGGAATGATAGAGTTAAGATTAAAAACCAAAAGAAGGTTAAAATTTGAAATTAGCCCTTTTAATGACAAGTTTAGTTTTTTTGCTCTTGAAACTGTTGTAGATTAGAAGAACCTATGGAAAATATATTATTTAATCCTACCGAAGATACACCCAAAGTTGTTTTTAACTTTGACACTGGAGAGTATATGATTTCAGGCAGATCATTGCCTGAAAATGCTGTAGCTTTTTATATACCTCTCATTGAATGGTTAAGAAAATTTAATAGTTCGTTTAAAAATGAAATAATTTTTAATTTTAAACTTGAATATTTCAATACTGCTTCTGCCAAACAAATTACAAAAATTCTTTTAGCTCTTCAGGCCATTTCCTTAAATAAAGAAGTACTTATAAAGTGGTACTATTACATTGAAGATATGGATATCAAAGCTTCTGGAGAACGATTTTCAAAACTTATTAAGGCCAATATTGAACTTATATCTTACGATGACTAAAATGAATTGTAAAGTAATTAAATTCTTGAGAAACTCTTTCTCTTTATAGCAACTACTTGCTAGTATCTGATATATTAACATCAACCACAATAATTCTTTGCAACACTTCATCATTAAAAATTGGAGTATAAGTAGCTTGTACCGTTATTTTTTGACCATCCTTTGATTCCATCTGTTTTTTCTCCACCAAAGGGTTTTTATTTATTTTCCAATAATTAGTTATCTTTATAATAGATTCTGTTCTATTATCCAAAACCTGAATCCCATTTAGCAGTAATTCATGCAATTTATAACCATACATCTTCTTGTATCCATCGTTAATCCATTCAATTTCACCAAGTGCATCAATAATTACAATTGCACTATTTGCATTACTAATTACTTGAATAAGTTTGTTAAGTTCATCCTCTGACTCTTGATCATCATTAATATTTTTTCTTTCTAATTCTGCTAAAAATTTGGCAGATATTGTTTTACTCATTTGTTTTTTCGTATTTAGTAGCTTTCTTTTATAAAAAAACATTAATAGCCATATAAATAAACCTATTATTACTATAAAGCTAATTAGCGTTAACGTTTTTAAATACCAAGGCTTTTCAATTTCAAATTCAAATTTTGCAGAATGACTTGTCGCATCATATATATTTATTCCTTTTACTTCAAACATATACTTTCCACTTGGCAAATTTGTGTAGTCCCTCGTATTAATATATGAAGGTATGTTCCAATCATTATCAAACCCATGCAATTTAGAAGTGTATTTAACCTTCTGCGGTTCTTTATAGTAGGGTGCAGAAAAGTTAAACTTTATAGTATTATAATCTTTAGGAATCAATTCATTAAGAGTAGAAACGCAGGAGACATTGCCATCAAAGCAAATATTTTTATAATTATTAGCTATAATAACTTTATTCATATTTGCACAAAAATCAATTTTGGATTCATGGGTATTGCGGTTTTCTGCAATATAAATAGTATTCTGCCCCAATAAGCAAAATCCAATCTCAGGAACTGAATTCATATATTGTATACTTCCTGACAATCGCTTATATGGTTTACGAATTAGCTTATTAGCTGAAATATCAAAACTAGCGGGTCCATCGGGTCCATTCATCCAAAAATCGCCATTTTCTGCAAAAGCTATATTTTGTATATAATTGCTATCAATTTCATAATTCATCGCAAAAGAACGATCAGGTAAAAAATTACTAAATAAACCAAGAGAATCAGAATTATGAATACTAAATAATCCGCAATTTGACGAAACAATTACTTTATTCTCAAATTCATATAGCCCAGTCAAAATCAGATTTGGATAATTTTCGTTTAATTCATCATATTTATATAACTTATAGGTATTAATTGATTCTGATTTATCAAAGACAACTTTAAATACTTGATTAAAAGATGTTCGAGCCCATAAGTCTCCATTTTGTGATTGTTTAAGCTCGCGTATAGATTCATTAAAATTTGGCAAAGAATTAACCTCGGTTATTGTTAAGTTTCCTTTATTTACATGAAAATCAAAAATTGTAATTCCAGAAGGTCCTCCTAAAAATACCCTTCCAGGTTTACTTATGCTTTCTACCATAGTATAACAACCATAAATACTATATAATTCCTTTATTTTAAAATCTGGAGTAATCCATACCAAATGACGTAATGTTGTGGAAATCAACATTTTATTATTTATACCTGGAAATGTTAATTTACAAAAATCAAGTCCATAAATATAATTCTGATCAAGATTTTCAAACTTTATTTCTGGATTACTAACACTATTTTTTAAAGGACTTTTATAAATACCATTTGATGTAGCTACTAACATACTCTTTTCATATGCTATAATCTTACGTAATGATCCTTCAAGACCCATTTTATTTGAGATTGTACGAAATGGTAAAGTCATTTCTATTTGAGACAAACCTGTTTCCTGACCTGCCCATATATCATTATATACATCTTCATACAAACAGAATGTCATATTACTTAATAAACCTAAATCTTTGGTAAATCTATTAAGAATTTTCCCTTTCTGATCTATTAAATATATTCCTGATTTTAAGGTAGCTAAGGCAATATTTCCATTTTTCAATTTAATTGCATTATATAGACTGGCTTTTTTTAGCTTTTCGTTCATTAAAACATTAAAAACCTTCCATTCCATTTTATTTATATCGTAAGTATAAAGCCCTTTGTTCAATGTTCCGGCTAGGAATACATTATTATTGATAGGCAAAGCAAAATATAAATCGGCAGGTAATGCCTTAGAATCAATTACTTTGAGCCAATTATTCTCAATAATACCAACTCCCACATCCTTTTGGAAAAAATACAATTTATCTTCCAACTTAAACGACCTAAAATTGTTAAAATCAGCCGTTTCAATCTCAAAAAGCTTTGAATTGTCATATTTAAAAACTCGATGATGATCAGCTAAAAACCACACAACATTACCAATAATAATTGTTTTTAAAACTGCACCAACTTCTTTGTTTACTAATTCGGAAGAAAGGGAATGATATATGTATTTACCAGACTTGTCGGGCTTTAAATATCCGAATTCATCTGTTGCGCCAACATAAATTATACCAGTATTATCCATTACCAGAGATCTTACTGAAGACTTCAATGGTAATTCATAATGCTTGTAACTAATACCATCGAACCTTACGACACCTATATTGGTGGCAAAGTAAAAATAGTTTTTTGAATCCTGAATGATATCCCAGACTTGAGCACTTGACCCCAAATCGGTAGATACATAATTATTTATTATGGGATAACCAATTTGAGAGGAAGAGGTTGCAAAACTCAAATGAGTTATAAGAATAAGAAATATTAAAAGCAAATGCCTATGAATCATCTATATTGATAATTAAACATGGAACCTCGCTCCAATTACTAGAACATCATCAATTTGTCTTGTTTCTCCTTTCCAAGCATAATACTCATCTTCAATAAGGCGTTTGTGTTCCAAAAAAGGAGCATCTTGAATTTTCATAAGAAAATCCAAAAATCTTGGTACCATATATTTTTGATTTTTGATTCCTCCAAATTGATCCTGGTAACCGTCAGAAAACATATATAGGGAAGTTTCAGAGGTAATTTTTATTTCATGATTTGTGTAACTTGTTTTACCAAGTCCGACATTCCCCCCAATACTGAATATATCGCCATCAATTGTACTTTGTTTGCCTTCAGAGATTAAAACAGCTTTATGATTTGCAAGAGCTAGCTCCAAGGTTTTAGTGGTTTTATTGAAGCAGCAAAAGGTAATATCCATTCCATCTTCACTAAAACCTTCTTCATCAGTATTGTTTTGATTTAGCGTAAATTCAACTTTATCGTTTAAAAGTTGCAGGACTTCGGCCGGTTTAAAAATTTCCTTTTCATTTACTATTTCATTCAGCAAAGTATTGCCAATCATACTCATAAATGCTCCAGGTACTCCATGTCCAGTACAATCAATTGCTGCAATAAACACCATATCTTTATGTCGTGAATGCCAATAAAAATCGCCACTAACTATATCACGTGGCTTATAAAAGACGAATGAATTTGGTAGATCATCCTGCATATGTTTTTCAAATGGCAATATGGCCTCTTGAATATGACTAGCATAATTTATACTATCGAGAATCTGTCTGTTTTTCTTTTCAATTTCTGTATTTAAATCCTGAAGCCTAATATTAGCCTTCTTTTTATCTCTCATTTGCTTATAAAGCAGCAATGTGAAGGCTCCAAGAAATACAAAAATTAAAAGAATAAAGTATATCAACCTTCTTTGAGCTTTCCGCTTTGCTTGTTCTTCTTTTCGTTTTGCTTCTTCCTGCTTAAGTCTCGCTTCTTTCAACTCATTTTCAGCATTTAGTAGTTCTATTTCAAGCACATTTTGCTTTATTGTGTCTTGAGTTTTAACCAATTCCTGTTCAGTATGCACTTTTTCAGCCGTAATTTGAGATATTTGTTGTTTGCTTTGTTTTTCACGTTCTTTAAAAAGTTGGCGCTGAATGTGTTTATCAATTGTTGAATAAAGGCTAAAAAATTCTACAGCTTTTTGCTTATCTCCTTTCTTATCATAGCTTTCATGCAAAGTGCCATAAAAAGAGCGTATTAGTTTTGTGTCATTCAGAGCTTTGCTCATCTCTAAACCTATTTCAGCATTTTTAATAGCTTCGTCATACTGACCATTATTACTATAAGCCAATGCCAGATTACTAATACATGTAGCAATCTGATTTTTAGATCCCTTTTCTTTCACAAGATCCAGGCTTTTACCAAAGCATTCTATTGCTTTGTCAAAGCGTTCCAAATCAGCATATACAAAAGCTATATTATCAAGAACCTTTTGCTCTCCATTCTTATTTCCAAAATTCTGATTAATTGCAAGAACCTCTTCAAAATATTTAACCGCATCTTTATATATAAAATACTCCCAATAAAGAAATGCCACCTTATTTAAATAGGTAGCTGCCGCATTATCATTTCCAGCATTTCTATTTTTTATTGCATTTACTTTGTAATTCTCAATTTGAATTTCAACCTCTTCTGGTAGTTTTTTGCTCTGACCAAACAATATGTTTGATGAAAGTACTAGTAATAATACTAATAAATTAATTGAAATAAGATTTTTTGCATAACGCTTCATTTTTTTGTTTTATTTAATTGAAAGCCTAATAAAGATAAACATTTACGGCTTTAAACAAAAAAAAAGGTTCCATTTTTCGATTAATCTCAGGTATCTATTTCTAAATAGTGCGTTCACGAAAACTCGGTCTCTGATAAGAAAGCTCCAAGAATGAGGCTTTCGCAGCATTGAAAATCAGGAGTCCCGAAATCTCGGGATGACTGGTTGAAATGCAAGAGTAACGAAATTATTGGAGCTTTCTTGCTGAGACTATTTAAGAAAGGTCTTCATATTTTAAATTTTCCAATTTATATGAATGCTAATATATTACGAAGTAAAAAACATTTTAACTAACTTGGGGGTTATAATTGACGTTAAAATACCACCAAAAATATTCAATATATGATAGTTGGAATTCCAAAAGAATTGTTGCATGATGAGCAAAGGGTTGCTGCTACACCTAAGAATGTAACTCGACTTATAAAGCAAGGATTTGAAGTTTTAATTGAAAAGGGAGCTGGTAAAAGTGCTAATTTTGCAGATGCTCTTTACATTGCAGCGGGAGCAAAAATGTCTGATTCTGCTGAAAAGCTTTACGCCGAGGCAAAAGTTATTTTAAAAGTACAAGCCCCTACCGAGCAAGAAATAGAATTGATGAAGGAGGGCACCGTAACTTTAAGTTATATTTGGCCGGCACAAAATGAGGTCTTACTTAAAAAACTTGCTGCATATAAAATTAATGCCATTGCCATGGATGCAATTCCACGCATTTCACGAGCGCAAAAAATGGATGTTTTGTCATCCATGGCTAATATTGCAGGATACCGTGCTGTTATTGAAGGAGCCAATTATTTTGGACGTTTTCTAAACGGGCAAATAACAGCTGCAGGCAAAGTTGAACCTGCGAAAATTCTTATTATCGGAGCTGGCGTTGCGGGTTTAGCCTCCATCGGAGCTGCTAATTCACTTGGAGCAATTGTTCGTGCATTTGATACTCGTAAAGAGGTTGCCGAGCAAATAACAAGCATGGGGGCCGAATTTCTGACAGTAGAAATTGAAGAAGATGGTGCCACTGATTCAGGATACTCCAAAGTTATGAGTCAAGCATTTATTGATGCTGAAATGCTTCTTTTCAAAAAACAAGCAGAGGACGTTGATATTATAATAACCACCGCTCAAATTCCGGGACGTGAAGCGCCAAAGCTAATACTTGATTACCATGTTGAGGCAATGAAGCCGGGTTCAGTAATTGTGGATTTAGCCGCCTCTACAGGTGGAAATTGTACACTTACAAAACCCAACGAAATATATACTACTGAAAATGGGGTTACCATTGTAGGTAAGGTTAATCAATTACCAGCTCAGGCTAGTCAACTTTACGGAAACAACCTTTGCCATTTACTCGATGACATGGGCAAAGCAGAGAACTTTAACATTAACATGGAGGATGATGTAGTAAAACGTGCCATGGTAACCTACAATGGCGCGATTAACTGGCCTCCAGAACCACTACCGGTTAGCCCGACAAAGCCAAAAGTTGAAAAAGAAGTTGTTTTATTCGATAAAGCAGAGCAAGCAAAGCAGAAAGCTAAAAAGCATGCTCGTTCATCGGCCATTGGTCTTGGTGTTGTTGGCCTTCTTATTTTTGGACTTGGGCAAGTAGCACCAACCGATTTTTTAAATCATTTTACAGTTTTTATACTGGCGGTATTTGTGGGATGGCAAATTATTTGGAATGTAACTCATTCATTACACACGCCACTCATGGCAGTTACCAATGCCATTAGCGGAATTATTATTGTTGGTGGTTTACTACAAATGCAAACCGATATTGGGAATCCTATGTCAATACTCGCTTTTGTAGCAGTTTTTGTGGCAGGAATAAATATTGTAGGTGGCTTTTTTGTTACCCACAGAATGTTAAAAATGTTTAGAAAATAAGCTTATGATATCATCAGGAATACAAACAGCAGCATATTTATTTGCAAGTATACTATTTATCCTTAGCCTTGGCGGACTCTCTTCGCAAGAATCGGCTAAGCGTGGTGTAATTTACGGTATTGTTGGAATGGCTATTGCTATTTTGTCAACCGTATTAGGTTCAGGTGTAAATGGACATATATATATTATTATAGCTTTAGCCATTGCTTCAGTTATTGGACTAATAGTTGCCAGAAAAGTGGAAATGACATCCATGCCGCAACTAGTAGCTATTCTTCATAGTTTTGTTGGTTTGGCTGCCGTGTTGGTTGGTTTTGGTTCGTACCTCGATCCGCATACTCAGGAGCTTCACGGTTCAGAACACACCATTCATTTGGTCGAAGTTTTCATTGGCGTTTTTATTGGTGCAATAACCTTTACAGGATCTATAATTGCCTGGGGAAAACTCGATGGCAAAATAATGAGTAAGGCCTTGGCTTATAAGGGACGACATGTCGTTAATATTATATTAATGATAATAATTTCTGTATTGGGAGTTATGTTTGTTAAAGCTCCTGAAACTACTGGTTTAATGCAGCTTATAATAATGACAGGTATTGCTTCTTTTATTGGAGTAATGTTAGTAATGGCCATTGGCGGTGCCGATATGCCTGTGGTAGTTTCAATGCTAAACTCCTACTCAGGATGGGCAGCAGCTGCAGCAGGATTTATGCTTGGCAACGATTTATTAATTGTGACAGGTGCTTTGGTAGGTAGCTCAGGAGCGATCCTATCCATAATAATGTGCGAGGCTATGAACCGTTCATTTATTTCGGTAATATTTGGCGGGTTTGGTAATACATCAAATTCAACATCAAAAGCAATGGAAGGTGAAGTTACTTCAGCAAATCATGTCGAGGTTTCACAAATGTTAAAAGAAGCGAAATCGGTTGTCATTGTGCCAGGTTACGGAATGGCTGTAGCAAAAGCACAGTATCCAATATACGATTTGGTAAAACGCCTTCAAGCTGATGGGAAAGAGGTTCGCTTTGGTATTCACCCTGTGGCAGGACGCTTACCTGGTCATATGAATGTTCTGCTAGCAGAGGCTAGTGTTCCCTATGATATTGTTTTAGAAATGGACGAAGTAAATCCTGATTTGCCTTCAACCGATTTAGTAATGGTAATTGGCGCTAATGATATTGTTAATCCAGCTGCTCTTGAAGATGAAGGGAGCCCGATTTATGGCATGCCCGTAATTGAGGTTTGGAATGCGAAAAAAGTGATTGTCATGAAGCGTTCTATGGCGGCAGGTTATGCAGGTATTGAGAACCCATTGTTTTATAAAGAAAATACCGATATGCTTTATGGCGATGCCAAACAAAGTGTTGATGAACTGATTAAAAATTATTAACAGAAAATATATTTTTTGAAAAAGTTGCCTTGATTGGCAAAAATTTATTTTGAGGTGCTGGTGATCAAGTTAAATATAAATACGACTATTTGAATTTATACTTTAAACCACAGCCTGCCCCGAACTTGATTCGGGGAATACACGAATTATTTTA
>JAQICC010000419.1 GCA_027858735.1 Salinivirgaceae bacterium | reverse complement strand
TAAGGTTAAAATTATATGAGTTTTTTAGTTTTTAAGTATGAAGTTCTCAGTCTTCAGTTCTCAGTAAACTTGACTGCCTACTGAGAACTGCCTACTATATCTCACTTAAAAAATACTCTTTATAAAATTATTTTCCTCTAAATTCGTAGTAATACCAATTTAATTATGGTTCGATAACTAAATTAATCACCAAATATTGGTATATTATAAAAAATATTAATTTCAATAATATTGGCTATTGAATAATTCTATGACAGAAAAACTTTCATATAAGGATTTAGAAAAAGAGTTAGCAAATCTAAAAGCTCAAAATGCTATTCTTATTCAAGAAAATAGGAAATTGAAAATCAATAATGAAAAATCAGAAAGTACTTATTTAGAAAGTAATACCATTACCAATAAAAATCAGCCAAGTGATGAAAATTTACTGTATATTTTAATGAATACGATGCCGGATCGTATTTATTTTAAAGATGCCCATAGTAGATTTATTAAAATAAGTAAAAGTTTGACTCAAAAACATGGTTTATCTAATCCAGAAGATGCTATTGGAAAATCGGATTTTGATTATTTTACCCAAGAGCATGCTCATCAAGCTTTTCTTGATGAACAAAAAATATTAGATAGTGGAGAGCCTTTGAAAAATATTGAAGAAAAAGAAACATGGAATGATGGGAGTATTACATGGGCATCGACTACTAAAATGCCAATAATTAATAAAAACAATAAAATTGTTGGCACTTTTGGCATTTCAAGAGATATAACAGAATTTAGAGCAACACAACTAGCAATTCAAGAAAGTGAATTTCAATTAAGAGAGTTAAATGCAACCAAAGACAAGTTTTTTTCAATTATTGCTCATGATCTAATGAATCCAATTTGCACGATTTTAGGTTTTTCTCAATTACTAACAAAAAATTTTAATACTTATAATGAGCAAAAAAATAAGGAAATGGTTCATGTGATAAATGAAGGCATAGAAAAAACTTTTAATCTTTTAGAAAATTTACTTCTGTGGTCGCGTAATCAAAGGGGGTTTGTTGATTTTAAGACAAAAAATGAAAATCTTTACCAACTATCTTTGGAAACTCTTGATTTATTAAATCAATCAGCAAAGAACAAATCAATACGTTTGATAAATAAAATAAAGGAGCATTTTATTATTAATGTTGATAAAAATATGCTGCAAACTATTTTACGAAATTTAATATCTAATGCTATAAAATTTACTCCCAATGGGGGCAGAATAATAATAGATGCCAACTTAATTACTGATGCAAGTGATCATAATTTTATTGAGGTATCTGTAAAAGACAGTGGTGTGGGTATTGCAAAAGATATGCAAGCTAAGTTATTTAAAATTACTGATAGTATTTCAACCAAAGGAACTGAAAATGAATCAGGAACAGGTTTAGGTCTAATTTTATGTAAAGAATTTGTTGAAAAACACAAAGGTGAGATTAGAGTAGAAAGTGAAGAGGGAAAGGGAAGTATGTTTATTATTAGTATACCTAATCCTAAAGAAGAACCAATTAATTGATTATTTTCTATTTGAATTAGAATTTGCACAAACTTCGATTAAATATAAATTTATTGAGCAGATTTGCGATAGCGAATCGCTCAATTTGGGTATAAATAAAAAATCTGGCGATTAGCCAGATTTTTTATTTAAAGCTATTTTGTTTTATTTAATTCTGTTTTTAATAAATCTAAAGTAAGCAACAACAGTTAATGTGATAATTAAGGCTACCGAAATATAAACGAAATTTGGAACAGGAACCGGATCGCCTGCAGCATAAGAATGCAGCCCCGATAAATAATAATTTACGCCAAAATAAGTCATTAATACTGAGAAGAATGCGTAGACTGATAGGGTATTAAATGCAAAAACACCTTTTATTCCAGGAACCATTCTGGCATGAGTTACAAAAGTGTAAATAATTAAGGTTATTAAGCTCCAGGTTTCTTTTGGATCCCATCCCCAATATCTTCCCCAGCTTTCGTTGGCCCATACAGCACCTAAAAATGTTCCTATAGTTAAAAAGTAAAGTCCTAAAATAAGGCTTCGGTGGCTTATTGTAGTAAGCGAGTGAATGGCTTCATCAATTCTTTTGAAATTTTGCTTGTTTTGTATTATTGTAAGTACTAAATTAATAATTCCAAGTATGGCACCTAAGCCTAAGAAACCGTAACTACCTGTTATTACTGATACGTGAATGGTTAACCAGTATGATTTAAGTACCGGAACCAAGTTAGTAATTTCTGGATCCATAAAGCTTAAATTTGCTACCATTAAGGTAAAACCAGCCAGTACCGACGTGGCCGATAATGCTAGCAACGATTGACGGCTAAAAATTAAACCTGCTAACATGGTTATAAGTGAAATAAATACCATGCTTTCATATCCATTACTCATGGGTGCATGACCTGATATATACCAGCGAGCCGCTAAGCCAAGAGTATGTAGGATAAAACCCATGGAAATTAAACCAACAAATACGTTGGTAACCTTTTTTGAAACGCCCTTACCCGAAATTATTCCGCTCAGTAAAACAAACAAGAAAATAACTCCAATAGTGGCATAGAACGGAAACAGTTTTTTAAATATATTCCATTGATAGTATTTTACTTCAAGGTTTATTTTAAAATCCGAAGGCAATTCGTAAGCGGCAAATTTTTGCTGAAAACTATTAATGGACGCTAAATAGTCATCGGCTTTCTTATAATTACCATTAAGCGTGGCATTTTGTAATGCCTGAAAATACATAGGTATAATTCCGGAAAAAAATGCAGAATCATCACTGCTTTTAGCATATTTTATGGCTTCATCCATTGGGTACCATTGCTCATTATCCGATTCCGGAATTGGAAATAGTTTAAGAAAGCTACCCGAAAAAATAGCATAACATATATTCATTCGCTCATCGGCCTTTATTATGGCTTTATCGAATTTACTTTGCTTACCTGGAGGGGTATTGTACGCTTTTTCAACTTTCCCTTGAAGTTTATAGCCAACCCCAGGGGTAAGAAAATCGTTATAACTTGCATAGTTTTTTCTGAGCCCTAAGAAAGTTTGCAACTCTTTGTTGGTAATTTTTATTAAGGGCACATTCATCCAATGCTCGTAATTTGTATTCATCCCTAAAAATATTTGAACAGGGGTGAGGTTATACATTTTATCTTTACGAGCAAGTTTACGTAATAAATCAGATGAAAAGGTGTAAATAGGTTCTGTTCGGCCCTTATTGTCTTGAATTAATAATTGACCAAATTTTTGTGCATGTTTTGTTGAAATATGTTTTGTATTCTCAGAATTATTCTGTGCTTTTATACTGCCTGATGTTAGCAGACTAAAAGATATGATGCTTAGTAGTAATAATAAAGTTTTAGGAATCTTTGTATTTCGCAAAAAACTTGTTTTGTTCACCATAGAAAGCAGTATTCCAATAAGCAATAAAAAATACCCAATGTAAGTAACATTAGTACCCAGTGAATCAAAATTCACCGATAATACAGTTCCTTTTTCATCATTATCGTATGATGATTGATAAAAACGATACCCTTCCATTTGCAAAATGTTATTCATATATATGTGAAAAGGCTTTGGTTCTTTATCTGACTCAATTATGTGTACATAGCTTGAAAACGAAGATGGACTATTTGATCCCGGGTAGCGTTTAACTTCAAAATTATCGAGGTGTAGTTCAAAAGGCAGCTTTATTATATGTTTACCGTAACTTCCTGATATTAATATATCGTCAAAAGCTATTTTTTCCACCTTATCTTTAGCTGCTCCATTTCCCCAAAGGGTTAATTTTTCGGTTAAACCATTATGTTTAATATTAAAAACAAAGGCCGGTTTACCTGCTTTATTGGCATTTCTATTCGGAAAAGCTGCAATAAGAGCCTCCTTATAAATTTCTTGAACTACTACATTATTACCATCTGTTGCATAAAGCTTGTTTATAGAAACAGGTATCTGGCTTTTTATGCCATTTGTTGCGTCAGATTGGTCCATGTCTGATTCGGCAATGCCATTCTTACTTGATATATACACAGAATCTCCAATTTTGCTAAAGCAAACATCTATGTCATTGCCATCAATGCCAAAACCAACGGTAACATTCCCAAGTATTTTGGTTTCCCCTTCTGTAATGTAATTAAAACCCCTATAATCAGTATTTGCAACTACAAAGCCAATGGTAGGTTTGCCACCTTCAATTTGAATAGCCTTCTCTTTAGCATTAGGGTAAAAATATTTAAGTTCAATTTCAAATTTAGAATTATCAAATTTAAAATTGTCAGAAAATCCCGTTTTACGTAAAACCTTACTTTCATCCCATGAAAAATTTTCACGAATACCCGATTTTTCAATGCTAATATTGAGCGATTTATTCTGGGTTTTAATTATCGATGACGATTCTCCCTCACGTATATGCATTAATCCTTCATATCCTACATATCGGGTTAATGCGGCACCGAAAATCATTATAATAAATGCAATATGAAATAAAAAAATTGAGAATTTTTGTTTTTTATAAAGTTTGCGTTTGAAAATACTGCCTATTAAATTTGCTGAAAAAAGTACCATAAGAACTTCAAACCAGCGAGCATTATATACAGCTTTGCGGGCAACTTCGGCTCCAAAATCGTTTTCAATAAATGTTGCACTCGCCATGGCAATAATGCCTATTAATAAAATTAATGCCATTGTAATAGGCGAAACTAGTAGGTTGTATATCCGGTTCATTATTTTATTCGTTTAATTAAATATTAAAAATCTATAAACTTACTAATTATAATCAAATACTGATTATAACCTGATTAATTCAAAATCAATCAAAGTTTATTTAAACAGTTTTTCGTGTAAATTGGTGTAATTCGTGGACTGTTTTTGTTTTTATATTAAAACTTAGCCACAATTAATAACTGAGTATGATTGGTACATATAATAATAAAAATATCAGATTCTGTAATAAATTATCCTGATATCATTATTTTTTCCAGTTTAGGCTTATTTATTATTTCAATGGTATGGTCGTTTAAGTGAATTATTTCTTCATCGTGGAATTCTTTTAACAAACGAACAACACTTTCCTTTGTCATACCAGTAAATTCACCCAGTTCCTGTCTAGTCATGTGGCAATTATATTTATCACTATTAAAAATATCATCGGCCAAATGAATCAAGCCTTCGGCTAATCTGCCATGCATCTTTTTTTGACTAAAACTCACAAGTTTGTGAAACGTGCCTAACGATTTTTGACTTAAGTCTTTTAAATAGCCTTCGGCAAACATGCTGTTTTCATGTACCAATTCTTTTAAAATTCTCATGTCAATAAAACAAGCCGATGTTTCTGTAAGTGCTGCTAATGAATAATGATGACGGTTGTCAACATAAGTGCCAGGGCCTGCAATAAGTGAACCTGGTTTTACTATGGCAAGAATGATATTTTTCCCGTCATAACCCTCCATATAAATTTTAGCAATACCCGATGATAAAAAAACGGCATTTGAGGTCGGCGATCCTTGCTTAAAAATAATTTCACCCGATTTAAAATTGGCCGGAAACCGATTCGTATTTATAAGATCAAGTTGTTCATCGGTTAAATTCTTAAAATTAGACCAGCTGCAGCTGCAGTTTTTGCAGGTTGTATGATTTTCTTTAAACATTCGCTAAAAGTAAATAAATAAAAATAGTAAATATAGAACTAAAATTGATATATATCAACACTATTAGTGATGTAGTATACCATACTTCTTTGTAACAATCAATGAATAGAGTATAAGCCTTTGTTCATTATGAATAAAGGACTATAGTTGCAATTAGTATTTTTACCATAGGATAAATCATTTAAAAAGTAAAATATGAAAAAGATGTTTAAATTATTTTTAGGTATTGTTGCAATAGCTTCAATGACCCTTATTATTAGTTGTGAAGGCCCAGCAGGTGCCGATGGTCTTGATGGTGCGGCAGGTACAGCAGGTGTAGATGGAGCTGATGGTGCTGATGGTACTAATGGAGAAGATGGTGCTGATGGTGCTGATGGTGCCGCAGGTAGCATTACTTGTTTAGAATGCCACTCTGAAACAACAATTATTGAGATAGGTTCAGAGTTTGTTCAATCACAGCACAAACTAGGTGAATTTGTTAGCTATGCAGGTGGTCGTGGAAGTTGTGCTAGTTGCCACTCAAGTGATGGATTTATTGAATTTGCATCTTTCGGTTTTGTTGAAGGAAGCACATTAAGTAGCCCAGGAGCTTGGGAATGTAAAACTTGTCATGGTTTACACAGCACATTTGAAGCTGGTGACTATGCTTTAAGAATGACAGACCCAGTTACGTGGATTTTTGATGATACTCAAACAGCTGATTTAGGTGGAAATAGTAACTTATGTGCTAATTGTCACCAATCAAGAAGAGCCGAGCCTAATATTGATGTTCCAGGAACTGAATTTGAAATTACAAGTTCGCATTATGGTCCTCACCACGGTGCTCAAGCTAATGTTGTTTACGGAGCAGGTTTTGCTGAAATTGCTGGTGATGCTGCTTATCCAACAGCTGGAGAATCAAGCCACATGGCAGCTTCATGTGTTGGTTGTCATATGGGTGAGTATGCTGATAACGAAGGTGGTCATACTTGGAATCCAAGTTTAGCTGCTTGTGTTAGTTGTCATGCTACCGAAAGTTTTGATTATGGCGGTGTGCAAACAGAAACTGAAGAATTACTTGCTGAATTGAGAGACTTATTAGTTGGTCACGATGTATTAGGTACTGATACTGTAGATGAAGTTGTTTCTTATCATGTAGTAGTTGGAACATATCCAATGGCTCAGGCTCAGGCGTTCTTTAATTGGGTTGGTTTGGAAGAAGACCGAAGTGAAGGTGCTCATAATCCAAAATATGTAAAAGCACTTCTTGAAAATTCAATTGACGCGATTAAGTAAGAAAATAAATTTTCAATATAATAAAAAAGGTTGTCCAAGTGGACAACCTTTTTTTGTTATATTTAAGTTCATTTTTAACAAAAAAAATTAATAATTAAATAATATAAAATTTTAGAATGCATTTTAAATCTTTCATAATTGTATTATCAATTGTTTATATAGGTACCGCATATTGTCAAGATAGGAGCAGTTTAGTTGAATATATTTCTATTCTTGAGCCAATTATTGACCATAACCCAGATTCAGTTATTTATTATAGTTGGGAAACCTCTAATGAGAATTGGGCTCCTAATTCAAAATATACCTACGAGTTCAATAATGATAGGCGACTTATAAAAGAATTGGAATTGCAATGGAAAGATAATAATTGGGAGTTGCTTTTTAAAAAAGAAGTTTTTTATGATGACAGTATGCTTATAGAAGAATCTGCTTTTGTGTGGGATTGGTATTATAAGGAGTGGGTTAATTCAAAGCATTTAAATTTCACTTTTAATTCAATTGGGAGTTTACTAAGTAAACATCAAACCATTTATAATGAGGATATGTTTGTTTGGGAGAATGATTCTCTTTTTGAGTATACCTATAATGATTCGTTTTACTTAAGCCAAATAATTGAATTCAATTGGTTTAAATCGTTGAATGATTGGGAAGGATCGTTAAAACATTCTTATGAATATGATACCATAGGTAATTTATTAATCCATACTCAATATTTGTTTGAATTTGATTTAATGGTTTGGGAAAAATATAAGAAGAGCTTATTTATCTATAACGAAATTAATGAATTATTCAAACAAATTCAATTAAGTACTAATAATGATGGTATAGATTGGACGAATGAAAAGAAATATCAATATACCTATTATTCTAATGGGTTAATACAAGATATGGTTTGCTTTAGATGGGTATTTTATAATTCGAATTATATATGGTTAGAAGATTTTAAAATATCTTATGTGTATAATGAACAAAATCAGGTCATTGAGCAATATTATTATTTGTTCGATTGGGATTTGCTGATATGGGAAAATCGTTTTTTTACAGAGAATACCTACGATTCTGAGAATCGATTGTCAAAATCAGAATACTTTGACTGGAAATCAAATAAGTGGATTGAAAAAGATAAACAAACTTATTATTACGACGGATATACCAGCAAAATACTATCTGATAGATTAAATAAAATTACTTTATACCCAAATCCAGCAAAGGATGTTTTGTTTATAAATATTGAGGAATTCGCTTCAACTGCACATAAGATATCTGTTTTTAATATTCTAGGTCAGGAGGAGAAAATAAAAAATGTTGAGTTTTCAAGTGAGGTAATTAAACTTAATATTTCGAATCAATCAAATGGTGTTTATTTAATTCAGGTATCAAATGGAGATAATTCATATTCCTCTCGCTTTATTATTGCTGAATAGTTGTGATATTACCATTAATATTTTTGAAGGTAGTTTATTGTTTGATATTGCTATGTCTGTAAGCATAATGTTATTGTGAATTATTATATTTAAATTCACATTTATTAAACATTAGCATGATGAACGAAGAAAATGTTGATAACACCACATTAATATTAAATACTTTAAAAGAAAAAGCTGTAGTAAAACAAGAGGTTTATCAAACCACTCTTGAATATTTTAATACTACCAAAAAAGTGCTGAAGTATTTAATTACCAATTATAAAAGTCAGCTAAAAGACTCTCGACAAAAAATATCGCTAGACTATTCTGATAAGGGACCATTTGAAGCAGAAATAAGAGTAGGCGGCGATCTCTTGGTTTTTAATATGCATAGTAACGTATTCGAATTTCCAAAAGACCATTGGATTTGGAATAATGAATATATAAAGCAAAATATTAATAACGGTTTCTGTGGAATTATTAATATATATAACTTTCTATCCGATTCTTTTAAATACAAGCGGCTCAATGATTTTGGTTTTATTATTGCTCGAATTTTCATTAATCGTGAAGGTCATTACTTTGTAGAAGGGAATCCTAATTTTGGTTCAATTAATGATGATTTTGGGGTAAGCAAACTCGATATGGCCATTTTACGTGAAATTATTCAATACCTTATTTTGCAATCACTTGAGGTCGATCTTTTAGTACCAAAAATGGAAGATGTTCAGGTGGCAACAGTTGGTCAGATGCTGGATAAAATTAATACTTCGCGAATGAAAACAGGTAAACCAATGGGTTTTCAATCAAATACGAGTAATACTATGAATTTATAATTAAAACTTTATATAATGCGTAATTCAATTTTTATTTTTTCAATGACTGCTCTATTACTAAATGGCTGTACGCCACAGGAAGTCTATGTTTCATCGGTTGAAAATATTCAGGATAGGGTGAATGAGTATGCCGAGTTTACTTTAACGACTGATGTGTCGAAGCTTTCAGAAAAAGAAAAGCAAATGCTGCCTTACCTTTTTGAGTGTGCCGATATTATGGAAGAACTTTTTTGGAAAGATGCTATTGGTGATAAAACAGCGTTTCTTAGTAAAATTGCTGATCCAGCATTAAAAGCTTATGCTGAAATTAATTATGGTCCTTGGGATAGAATGCGTAATGAAGCCCCATTTATTGAGGGATTTACAGCAAAACCAGCTGGTGCAAATTATTATCCAAGTGATATTACAAAAGAAGAATTCGAAAAGTGGGATGCTTCAGATGAAACTAAAAACAGTTGGTATAGTTTAATAAAGCGCAATACTCATGGAGTTTTAACTGAAGTGCCCTACCATGTTGCCTATGCCGAAGAAGTAAAGAAAGCCTCTGAATTGTTAATTAAAGCGGCTGAGCTAGCTGAAGATGAAGGGTTGAAAAAGTATCTTGAACTTCGAGCTGAGGCATTACTTACCGATGATTATCTGGAGTCAGATTTGGCATGGATGGATATGAAAACCAATACCATTGATTTTGTTGTTGGACCAATTGAAAGCTACGAAGATGGGTTTAATGGAACGCGTTCTGCGCATTCAGGGCAAATTTTAATTAAAGATTGGGAGTGGAGTAAAAAGGTTGAACGGTTTAATAGTTTGTTACCTGAATTGCAAAAAAGGCTACCCGTAGCCGATGAGTACAAACAAGAACAACCTGCTGCAAATTCTGATAACAATGTATATGATGTTATTTATTATGCCGGTGATTGTAATGCTGCCGGTAAAAATATAGCCATAAATCTGCCAAACGACCCGAGGGTGCATGAGCAAAAAGGTAGTAGAAAATTACAACTTAGAAATGCTATGCAAGCTAAATTTGATAAAATTCTTGTACCAATCAGCACTGTTTTAATAGCTGAAGATCAAAGGAAAAATATCACCTTCAACGCATTTTTTGAAAATGTAATGTTTCATGAAGTTGGCCACGGATTAGGTGTGAAATCAACCATTAACGGGAAAGGATTTGTAAAAGATAATCTTAAAGAATACTATTCGTCAATGGAGGAGGGGAAAGCTGATATTTTAGGAGTATTCTTTGTTTATCAACTAAATGAAATGGGTGAATTCAAAGACAAAGATTTAATGGATAACTATGTCACCTTTATGGCAGGTCTTTTCCGTTCCATTCGTTTTGGAGCTTCAAGTGCACATGGAAAAGCCAATATGGTACGTTTTAATTATTTTATGGATAAAGGGGCATTTACTCGTAATGAAGAAACCGAAACATATGCGGTAGATTTTAATAAAATGACAGAAGCTATGAATGGATTGGCTGCAGAAATTATTACTATTCAAGGAAATGGAGATTATGATATGGCAAAAAGTATGACTGATAATTTGGGAATAATTAAACCTGAATTACAAGCCGACTTAGATAGAATTGGCAAAGCTGGTATACCCCGCGATATTGTTTTTAATCAAGGATTAAGTGTATTGGGCTTATAAATATTTTTACATAATACTAATCAAGAGTTGATACTAAATTAGTTTAGATTGGGTTTTCTTAGTGTGCTGTCTATTGATGCTAGTTGCATTTTTAGTCGTTTAATACAGATTCTTAACATATAATCAGTAACAAGAAATTAGTGTCAAGTCAAACGTAGCATTTCCGGTAGATGAATATTTATTCCCCCTTCGCCTCCCGAGAAATCGGGACAAGTTATCGGCACTTTACCGAAGCTAGTTCGGCAAGGGCTCCACAGGGGAAGCCTTCCCAGATTCATCCTGGGAGAGATACCCGCAAGGGAGAGAGGGAGTTAATGTTTTTGTACTTGAATATTGATACTGGACTTGACACTAGCAACAATAAAAAAAATAAATATTAATGAACTTGTCCTAGCTGAAAATCAAAGAAAATTTTAACCTTGATTCAATAAATTAATAATTTTATGTAAATCTGGATTATTTAATTGATCCAGGTTTTTTATTGGTTTTAATAATTTGCAACTATATTTGCCATATAAATATCAAATTGAAACAAAGTAACTATGAAGATAGCCATAATTGGAACCGGTAACCTAGGTTTAAGTATTGTTGAAGGTCTTTTAACTAAAATTGATGGCAGCCAAATAACGGCTACCGATAGAAGTACTAAGCGAATAGATTTTCTGAAAGATAAAGGGGTAACAGTAAGCACCGATAATATAGCGGCAATAAAAAACAGTGATATAATTATTTTTGCACTAAAGCCCTATGTAATACTTACTGTTATTGACGAACTTAAAGAATATTTTACCGAAAAACATGTAGTGGTTTCTGTTGCAGCAGGCGTTGCAATTACTGACTTAGAAAAGCATGCTGCTCCATTTGTAAATATATTTAGAGTGATGCCCAATGTTGCTGCCAGTGTAGCACAATCGGCTTCGTGTATAAGTAGGAATATGGCTTCAGATGCAGCTCTTAATAAAGTAGCCGAGTGTTTTGATCTTATAGGATCGACAATTATAGTTAGAGAAGACCTCATGGAATCGGCAACTATTTTAAGTGGTTGTGGACCTGCTTTTGTTTTACGTTTTATTCGTGCCATGGTACAAGCCGGTATTCAAATTGGCTTTAGTAGTGAAATGGCAACACAAATTGCCAATCAAACAGTTAAAGGGGCAGCGGAGATTTTGCTGGCAAATGGCAATCATCCCGAAGCTGAAATTGACAAGGTAACTACGCCTAAAGGGGTAACAATTACAGGATTAAACGAAATGGAACACTATGGATTTAGTGCCGCTCTTATTCGTGGTATGTTAACAGCCTACAATAAAATTGCAGAGAATTAGTCATAACTTACATTAATTTTATGAAATAAGGGTTTTGTCAGTTTAGCTAGGCCTTTTTTAAATGATTACTAGCATTATACAATTGAAATATAGGTATATGACTAGCTCCGTCCTTTAGAGACTGTGTGAAAACTGATTTGCAAGTTGCTTTTATCATTAGCAACGGCATTCATGCCGTTGTACAATGCACAATAAAGCTGGGCTTTAGCCCACAACAAAAGGGGTTTGGGCTAAAGCCCAGCTTCTTGCCATCTGATAATCTCTG
>JAQICC010000372.1 GCA_027858735.1 Salinivirgaceae bacterium | reverse complement strand
AGAAAATAACCAAAATATTATATTAATATAACATATTTATCTATTTTGTTGAATAAATAAATTGATTTTGAAGTAACCTTTTTATAATAGTTATTGATCATATATATAATATAAAGATTATAAATTTCAATTATATCACTTGTTTTTTTTATTAAAAACTTCAAAAAAGCTTTTTTTGAATAATTAATTGCATTAACACCCATAAACCATAGCAATTGGCATGATTTTTAGTAGGTATTTGTTGATTTTAAAAAGGTTGGTTTTCTAATGATTCGAATTTTAGTTTTTCTTACAATACTGTTTTTAAGTGTTACAAATACATTTGCACAAAAAATTACTATTTGTGATGAAAATAATTTGCAACCTATTGAAAATGTGATGATTTTTGGTGAAAAGCAAAAAAACTTTGTTTTAAGCGATATAAAAGGAAATGCTGATTTAAGTACTTTAAGTGGTCGCAAAGTTTTATTTTTCAGGCATCCTAGCTATGAATTTAAAGAATTTGATTTTTTAAAAGCAATAAACGATAAAACTATATATTTAAAGGAGAGCAATATTAAAATTTCGGAGGTTGTTATTGCTGCCAATAAATGGGCTCAAAGCAGAACTGAAATTCCATCTAAAATATCGAGTATATCTGCAAAGCAAGTTGATTTATTAACCCCACAAACTACAGCTGATCTACTTGCAACCGGAGGCGAAGTTTTTATTCAAAAAAGTCAGCAAGGAGGCGGTAGTCCCATGATACGCGGTTTTTCAACCAACCGTTTGTTAATTGCAATTGATGGAGTACGCATGAATACGGCAATTTTCAGAAGTGGGAATCTTCAAAATGTAATATCGCTTGATGCTTTTGCAATCGAAAGTACAGAGATATTTTTTGGACCTGGTTCGGTAATCTACGGAAGTGATGCTATTGGTGGGGTAATGAGTTTCAGTACCCTATCTCCTACTTTTTCTGATAGTTCCGAAATTTTAATTAAAGGAAAGTCGAATGCCAGATATTCATCGGCAAACAATGAACTAAGCGGACATTTTGATATTAATATTGGGTATAACAAATGGGCTTACCTAACAAGTTTTACGTATACAAAATATGGCGATTTAAAAATGGGCAGCGTTGGTACCAATGACTATTTAAGGGAATTTTATGTACTAAGGGAAAATAATACTGATGTAGTTAAAGAAAACTCTAATTCTAAAATGCAGAATCCATCGGGTTATAATCAAACGAATTTCATGCAAAAAATAGGTTTTAAGCCGAATAAACGATGGAATTTAACTTATGGTTTTCACTATTCAACTACTTCAAATTACGATAGATACGATCGGCTTATACGAACTAAAAATGATTTACCACGGAGCGCTGAATGGTACTATGGTCCGCAAACCTGGATGATGAATAACCTTACTGTTGTAAATAAAACAAGTTCTAATTTATATAATGAGTTAACCATAAGGGTTGCTCATCAGTTTTTTGAGGAAAGCCGACACGATAGAAACTTTAATGCACTTGAAAAAAATCACAATGTAGAGAAAGTTAATGCGGTATCGGTAAATTTTGATTTTCACAAAGAAATAAGCCCCAAGCACCAACTTTTTTATGGTATTGAATCCATTTATAATGGTGTTAATTCAATCGGAGAAATAGAAGATATTTCGACAGGACAAATTTCTAAAGGATTAGCCAGATACCCTGAATCAAATTGGCAGTCGTATGCAGCATATGCAACATACAATTTTGAATATTCGAAAAAGCTAAGACTAAATGCAGGTGCACGTTACAATCAGTTTTTAATAAACGCTGTTTTTGATACGGCGCATCAATTCCCTTTTGATAAAACAAAACTAAGTAATGGAGCACTTACGGGCAGCATAGGATTAGTATATAATCCGATTAAGAACCTATGGATTAGCTCAAACCTTTCAACAGGCTTTCGGTCGCCAAATATTGATGATATGGGTAAAATTTTTGATTCGGGCGAGGGAATTGTTGTGGTGCCAAATACAGAATTAGGATCGGAATATGCTTACAATGCTGAGTTTGACATTACTCATATTATTGCCGATGTATTTAAATACAACATAACGGCTTACTACACCTTACTTGACAATGCTTTAATTCGCCGCGATTTTCAGTTTAATGGACAAGATAGCATGCTTTATAAAGGTGAGATGTGTAAAGTTAAGGCCGTTCAAAATGGTACGCAAACCAAAGTACAAGGTGTTCAAGCAGGTATTGATATCAAATTTCCGGCTGGGTTTGGTTTCGATACACGTTTTAATTACCAGAAAGGTACAGAAGAAGCCGAAAATGGAACAACTGGCCCATCACGTCATGCAGCTCCTATGTTTGGAGTTATACATTTGGTTTATTCAAAACCCAAAATTAAACTCGATTTGTATTCAATTTATACTGCTGAGGTAAGCTACAGTAATTTGTCTGTTGAAGAACGAGATAAAGCATATTTATATGCTAAAGATACTGAAGGAAACCCCTTTTCTCCTTCATGGTATACCATAAATTTTAAGGCTATGTATCAAATTAGCAGACAATTCTCTGTTACTGCCGGAGTTGAAAATATAACAGATATTCGTTATCGTCCCTATTCCTCTGGCTTAACCGCAGCAGGAAGGAATTATATTTTGGCCTTAAAGGCACTTTTCTAATTGTTTTTATAAAACAAAACCCCAAAAGCAATAAGTATGCTTTCAGGGATTTATCTATACTGATTAATAAAAGTTTAATAATCTGGATTTTGCGTTAGGTTTGTATTGATACCTAAGTCAAAAGCTGGTATTGGAAATATGTTGAAATGATTGCTTGTTGCACTACCTTCCTTAACTATTCCTTTCCAATCCCATAAATATGAATTTGTTGTGAGCAAGTTAAATCGTATTAAATCGGTACGTCGATGTCCTTCCCAATATAGTTCACGACCCCGTTCATCAATAATAAAATCAAGTGTTAATTCTGCCTCAGTAATGTTTTCACTTGCTGAACCAAAACCCCTTTCTCTCAATCTATTTATATAACTTATAGCATCGGTAATAGAGCCTCCTGAACCATCTCGTTGCATTGCTTCGGCATACATTAAGTAAACATCGGCTA
Source organism: Salinivirgaceae bacterium (assembly GCA_027858735.1). Classification (GTDB taxonomy): domain Bacteria; phylum Bacteroidota; class Bacteroidia; order Bacteroidales; family SZUA-534; genus GH45. The sequence continues at coordinate 4,301 of JAQICC010000372.1, read as the reverse complement.
ATCTGAAAATTGGAAAATCTGTATCAACAAAAGTTTCATGCTGTGCTGCTGTTCCTGTCGATGATACATTTCGGAATTTAGTACAAAGGTATCCTTGAGTGAAATCGGCAGGATCATCGATTTCTTCTGTTTGCCCGGTAAGATTAAACTGAGCACGAGTGTCTTGAGCTAAATTGAACTTTGAAACAAAAGTTGAAGTTGGGCGATTTCCATACCAACCACTGCTTACACCCATGTAACTGTTGTTTGTGCCGGTGGCAGCATTTACTAAATAGGTAGTGCCACCATAGTTTTGAGTATTTAAACCATCTTCAGCAATGAAAAAGATAAATTCTGTGTTGTTAACATCATTATCGGTTAAAAAAAGGTTTTCATAGTTTGGTGCTAATGAATAAGGCGAACTTATAATTTTATTACAATAGGTGATACATTCCGTATAATTGCCATTTCCTGTTCCTAAATATACCTCAGAATTTAAATATAGTTTTGCTAACAATGTCCATGCTGCGGCTTTGTCAACTCTGGCATATTCATTTGTTAAAGGATCCATTAAACCATCCTCAATAGCCAAAAGTTCAGTCTCAATATATGAATATAAAGCATCACGTGAAATTTGATCAGGAAGAAAAGCGCCTTTTTCGTCGCTTTCGGTAACGAAAGGTACATTACCCCATAAATCGAGTGCGCAATAGTAATAATAGGCACGTAAAAAACGGGCTTCACTTATATAATTTGACACTTCTTTTTTATCAATAGTTGATAAATTATTAACTTTTTCTGATGCTACTCGAATAAAGTCATTTGCATAGGCAATGTTTATAAAAATGCGCTGGTACAGAAGTTTATTATACAAGTTTAAATCAGACCAATTATGACCATGGAATTCATCCATACCAGGGTCGTTCCATGCATTTATACATTCATCAGTTGTAACTTCCTGTGCGCTCCAGTAAGTTCTTAAAAAGGAGGTTGTACCTTCATCGGTTGCTTCAATTTCAGGCTTGCCATATTGACCTTGCTGTCCTGTTAGAGTCAATGATCCATAAAGTTTAGCCAACACTTCCTTATATGCAGCTGGATTATCAAATACGGTTGCCGAAGTTATCGTATTTTTATCCAAGGGTATGGTATCTAAATCTTTTACACAGGATGAGCATAATACAACTGCCCCTATGATTGCAACTAACTTATATTTTATATTTTTCTTCATCGTAATTATTTTTATTTATAATTCACTAAAAAGTTACATTAATTCCCAAAATGAAATTTCTGCTTCTCGGATAAAAATTATTATCTATACCTCCATTAATCTCGGGGTCAAGTCCTTTGTAACCTGAAATAACCAAGGCGTTTTGAATAGCAAAATTCACATTTAGCTTAAGTTTATTATTTAATATCTCATTAAAAGCATATCCTAAACTAATATTATCGAGTTTAAAAAATGAACCATTTTCAATATAATAATCTGACAAGTATTGTGGTGCTTGAAATTTAGTATCATGAGCTTGCGAACTAATATTTTGCAAAAAGTTTTGTGGTTGATATAAATTAGCATAGGTACTATTGGAAGCAACATTATTATAAACATAATTACCCATATTAATACGTCCGCTCATGCCTAAATTCCAGTTTTTATATTGATAATTGGTATTAAGTCCAATGTTAAAATCGGCCGCAGGCTTTTTATAAACATACAAGTCCGATGAGTTTACCTGACCATCATCGTTTCTATCGACATACTCCCCCTCTACAATATTTCCTGTCTCGTCGTACAATTGTTCATATACATAAAATGAATTTATGGGGTAGCCAACTTTGTGAATTTGAATAGTACCTGATGTTGTACCTTGAACAAGGCCCGTAGATACTGTATAATTTGGGTCATTATTCAAATTTAAGCTTGTTATCTCATTTTTATTATAACTTAAGTTAAATCCAAATTGCCAAACCATTTCAGCTTGTGAAATAATTTTTGTGTTTACATTCAATTCTAATCCAGAATTTTCCATTGAACCTACATTGGTTAAAATTGATGATGCAAAATTGGTTCCTGATGCTACTGGTACAAAGCCAATTAGATCGGTTGTGGTTCGTTTGTAATAATCAACACTACCTGTGATTCTATCATTGTAAAAACCTAAATCAATACCAATATTTGTAGTTTTCGTAGTTTCCCATTTTATGTTTGCATCATAACCATCAGGACGCAAAGTATAATAAAAATCATTTCCAAATCTATAGCGAGAAGCATCATCGCTGCGTGTATATTTTGCAAAGTACGGATAATCGTTTCCACTTACAATATCTTGCTGACCTGTAATACCATAGCCAATTCTAAGTTTTAATTCTGAAACATTAGCCATACTTGCCATAAACTGTTCCTTATTAATTTTCCATGCAAAAGCGCCTGCTGGGAATAATCCCCACCTATTGTCAGGTGAAAAACGAGACGTAGCATCATTTCTAAGTGTAAATGTCATTAAGTATCGCTCCATAAAGTCATAATTAATTCTTCCAAAAAATCCAATATTGTAATATTCAGTTTCAAAATCGTTTTTTCGTGATAGTATAGTTTTCGCATAGTCAAGAATTGAATCGTTGCTATGACGATAAAAATGTGACCATGAATATCCGGCCATAGCACTTACTTTGCTCATTAATTCGGACAATTCTATATTGTAGCTTAAGTAAGAATCAAAAAGCGAGTTTTCACGAGTATCTTCATATTCACTAAACTGGCCACCTCCCGGTATAGGAATATAAACCCACTGGGTACTGTCATGTACGTTATTATGGCCTTCTGAATGAGCAAAATCGTAAGCTACATTTATAGTTGCTTTAAGATCAGGTAAAAAATGAAATTTATAATCGACTTTAGCATTACTTATACTTCTAATAACTTTTGATGTATTGTCTGTCAATTCCAATCGGGCAACTGGGTTACCTGTAGCTAAATCAATTCCAGCTGAATTTTTATCTATTGGATTCTGAGTCCAGGTAGAATACCCCAGCCAACGCATATTATCATTATGAACAGCTTGGATAGGATCATAAGCAACAGCCCCTGCAATTGCATCTTGATCGGCAAAATTATTGTTGTTATTCATAAGCTTTGAGTTAAGGCTAAATTTCAAATGGTCATTTAAAAATGATGGATCAATACCAGCGTTGATTGTAGTTCTTTCAAAATTATAGGTTTTTAAGGTACTATCGGTGTTATTGTAACCTACCGACAAGCGCATGGGTACCGTTTTGTACTGACCACTAACAGATAATACATGATCGTGACCAAATGCTGTTTGATAAATTTCATTCTGCCAATTGGTATTTGCTTCACCCATTAAATCAATTACTGCTTGATTGCCAGGATATTGCTCTTCCATAATGCTTCGAAATTCATCACCTGATAAAACATCAACTGTTTTAGGTATGGTATAAATGGAGGTTGTTAGTTTATAGTTAATCGATAATTTACGTCCACCTCTTTTGGTTGTGACCAGAATTACACCATTAGAAGCTCTCGATCCATAAATTGCTGTTGCCGATGCATCTTTAAGTATGGTAAAGTTTTCAATGTCTGCAGGATTTATCGTAGATAAGATATTTGGAGCACCTCCCATCTCCACATTTTCAATAGGTACACCATCAATTACAATTAAAGGGTCGTTACTGGCGTTTAGTGATGCACCTCCCCTTATTCGAATTGTTGATGAATTTCCGGGAGCACCACTATTTGTAGAGATGGTTACACCAGCAGTTTTTCCCATAATTAATTCTTGGGCTGAGTTTATTACACCTGCGTTAAAATCTTTATCGGTTATTACGGCAACTTAACCCGTTGCATCTTGTTTTTTAACGGTTCCATAGCCAATTACAACAACCTCTGATAATGATTGAATATCTGGTATTAGCGACAAACTAATTTCAGCTCGTCCTTCAATCATGACCTCTTCAGTTAAAAATCCGATAAACGAGAATAATAATATTGCATCTTTTGAACTAGCATTTATGGTATACATACCTTCAGCATTTGTTATAGTTCCATTTGTTGTGCCCTGTTCAAAAATAGTTACTCCAGGTAAAGGAAACTGATTGGTTCCATCGGTTACCGTACCGGTTACAGTTAATTGTTGAGCATTTAAGAAATTACTCAGCATTAACAAACATAGAAGTATTATGAGAGTTCCTTTTTTCATATAATTTTAGCTATGATTCTAAAATCCCCTTGGATTTTATTTAACTCGCAATCAAAAATAATAATTTGCGCATTGATTCTTGTTTTCTTATTAGTTTTTTAACAC
>JAQICC010000335.1 GCA_027858735.1 Salinivirgaceae bacterium | reverse complement strand
AATTAGGTACACATTGAACAATCCTGTTAAGGTGGGCTTGGTTAGCAAGTGGCAAGATTGGAAATGGAGTTACTGTAGAAAGGAGTTTTTGGGAGAATAGGTAGTGGAACTCGAAGCGCCTGCTTCGAGAAGGGTGACAAAAAGCGAAGCAGGCGCTTCGCTGTCCATACAAAAAAAGCCACCCCCATAGGAAGCAGCTTTTAAATAAATTCAAAACCCTAAATTTCTACTTTATCGTAATACTCACCGTTTGTTGAATATCAACCGATGAGCCCCCAATTAAAATATCGAATTGGCCAGGTTCAACTTCCCATGCATGGGTTGCCGGGTTGTAAAAAGCAAAAGCATCTTTGATTAACTCAAATTCAACTGTTTTTTCTTCACCTGTAGTAAGCTTAATTTTTGCAAAATCTTTAAGCTCTTTTACAGGGCGAGGTAATGAACATTCTTTATCGGCAACATATAGTTGTATAATTTCGGCACCTTCAACTGTACCTGTATTTTTAACTTTTACACTCACTTTAACCGTTTCGCCTGTTGCATATTCAGCCTTGTCAGCTACCGCATCTGCGTAAGCAAAAGTTGTATAAGAAAGTCCGAAACCAAATGGAAAACGAGGTTTAGCCTCTGCCCGATCCCAGTAGCGGTACCCCATAAAGATTCCTTCTGTATATTCAACCTTTAAATCATCATCATCATCGAAATAGCTGTTGTAACACGGGTTATCTTCCAGCATATATTCAAACGATACAGGAAGTTTTCCCGAAGGATTGGTTTCGCCAAACAAAATTTCAGCAGCTGCCAAATTTCCTTCCTGACCTGGATACCAAGCCATTAATAGGGCTTTTACGTTATCAATCCAGCTATTCATTTCAACATTACCACCAGAATTTAAAACCACAACCACGTTTGAATTTGCTTTTGCTATGGTATTAATAAATTCAGATTGATGGTAAGGCATTTCAAATGTGCGGTCAAATGATTCACTTTCATTGCTTCCATTAAAACCAACGGCCATAATTACAAGATCGGCTTTTTTAGCAGCAGCAATTGCATCACCAGTGTATGCTTCAGGTTGTTTGTCCATACTTATTTTGGTAACACCCAATTGAACATTTGCACAACCACCCGACTGGTAATATTCAAACTCAACTTTATATTCTTGTCCGCCATTCATAAATAAATCGTGTTTAGAACGGGTCGGACCTTGATCGCGCCACATGGTTATAACCTCAACGCCATCAAGTTTAATTCTATATCCATCGTCGCCTAGACCACCAATGGCATAAAAACCAGATTCTTTGGGAGTAAAAAAACAAGTAAACCGAGCAGAAAAATTGGTTTCAGGTACTTCAGCAGATTCCCATAAGTCGCCATCGGCAAGATTCATATTTTCGTAAAACTTAGAATAAATTACAGCCCCTTCCAATTTTTTATCCTTATAAAAATCAGCGTTGGCACCGATAACTTTTTTACCATCCTTTTTCACATAGAATTCAAAGTCATCGAACATATCATTCGGATAAGCAGTACCTGTAAAAATTCCTTTTTCGTAAATTACTTCAATATCATTCCCGGCAACTTTCTTAACAGCCTCAAGCAGTGAAAGTGGGTAAAGCGGAGTAGTACCCGAACTACCGCCGCCACCTATAATGGCTGGATGACCATTGGGCCCAATTACAGCAATGGTTTTTATTTCGCCCTTTTTAAGTGGGAGTGTACTGTTAGCATTTTTAAGCAGAACCATACCACCACGAGCGGCATCTAATGCTGTTTGTCTTACAAAAGCTGAATCGTGTACAAACCCTTTGCTTAAATCAGGATTATCAAAAAAATCGAAACGCTCATATACTTTTAGTATTCTACGAATTTTTTCATCTATAATTGATTCATCTAATTCCCCACTTTCAATGGCAGGAATCAAAGTTGCTTTATTCATCATGGCACCTGTTGGCATTTCAAGATCCAATCCACCTTTTGCACAAGCTAATCCATCGTAAGTTGAAACCCAATCGGAAACTATAAAACCATCAAAAGCCCAATCGCCTTTAAGAATTTGGTTGTTTAAGTAATCGTGTTCACTTGCGTGGATGTCGTTTATCAAGTTATAGCCTGTCATTACTGATGCGACCTTTCCTTCAATAACAGCCGTTTTAAATGCAGGCAAATAAATTTCATGAAGCGTACGCTCATCCATATTCGATGAGACATGATGACGGTTAAATTCCTGGTTATTGGCCACATAATGTTTGGCATTTGCAACAATACCCTGATCTTGCATACCAATTATATATTCTTTCGCCAATTGTCCGGCTAAATATGGATCTTCGCCTAGATATTCGAAGTTTCGTCCACATAAAGGCATACGATAGATATTCATACCTGGGCCTAAAACTACATGAGCATTTCTTTCACGAGCATCTAAACCAAGACCTTTACCAATTTTGTAGGCCATCTCTTTATCGAATGATGCTGCCAAATTTATTCCTGCCGGATAGGCTGTAGTTGGGCCAAAATTACGAACTCCAACAGGTCCATCTGCCATCTGAATTTGGGGAATTCCTAAATGCTCGTATCCTCGAATGGTAAAATCGAGGCCACCAATAAAATCAATTTTTTCCTCAAGGGTCATGCCCTGAATCATTTTTTCAATGTCGTGTTTTGGTTTTGGCTGACACGATGCCATGGTTAAAAGCCCAAGTACTATTAGGCCAAATAGTGAGTTTTTCATAATCATAGTAAGTAGTTAATATTGAGTAATGAGATCTATTTTTTTTGTTTATTTAACGCTGACAAGTCCAAAGACATTGTCAGGTTATTTCAAGTATACAATCTTTAATCATCTAATTAATAAGAAGAATCATTCTCGAATTAACATAACAATTTTAAGTTGTATTCCAAAGTACTTTGTTAGTAGTGAGATTTTGAATATTGAGCAATGAGTAGTAAGATCTATTAATCTCAATACTCATTACTCAAAATATGTTAGTAAATAATAGTTTGTATAGCGCGGGCAGGAATGTTAACTGGAATAGCCTGGTTTGCTCCAACATATAAGTTGTAATCCATTTCATTGTTGGTACTGTTCATAACAACAGTAACTAATTTGCCGTTTTCATTTAAGAATGAGGTCGCTTCTAAGAACGTAACACTAGCAACAGTACTTACTCTTTTTGCTCCCGGGCGAATGTATTTTGAGAAATGTCCAATGTAGTAGTAAGTAGGTGTGTAAACCAAACTATCCACTCGAGTATCGGCATGTATGGGTGCAAAGCAAAGATTCATTACGTGGTTTGGACCACCCGTTTCATCTAAAAGTATGTTCCAATCCGTCCATGCGCAGGTTCCTGCATTAAAGTCATTAATCATGGAGTTACCATAGCGCTCAGCATTCGGCCAGTATTGGTATTTATCAGCATTAAAACCTTCATTACACCCTTCAGTAAACATTAATTGCTTGTCAGGGTAACATTTCTTAATTTCTTTAAGCGCATCATAGTTAGCTTTGCCACCTCTCCACGTTTCGTACCAATGGAAACCAGTTCCCCAGGCGTATTTTGAAGCTTCTGGATCATCAAAAATAGTGTTTGCACGATGTGTTAATAAATCGCGGTTATGATCCCAAACTACAATGTTTTTATCACCTAAACCTTCGCGCTCAAGAGTTGGCCCTAAGTGGTTTTTAAGAAAATCGCGTTCTTCTTCAGCTGTATAAATACATGATTCCCAGCGTTGTATAGCCATTGGTTCATTTTGAATAGTTAATCCCCAAATTGGAATACCTTCGGCCTCGTAAGCTTTTATGGTTTTCGCATAATACATGGCCCATGTATCGTTAAATTCACGCAACAATTTACCTCCTTGCAACATGCTGTTATTGGTTTTCATAAAGGCTGGCGGACTCCAGGGACTTACATAAAACATTAAACCACCCGATTTTTCAAGTGCTCGTTTTATCATTGGAATGCGATATTTACGATCGTGCTCAATGCTAAATGTTTTTAACTCTTTATCCCCTTCTTCAATATAAGTGTGACTGGAACTGCTAAAATCGCAACTATGTATTGAGGTACGCCCTAAGGTATAATCAATACCATCTTCGCCATAATAAGCATTTATTAATTCGTTTTGTTTTTCTGGTGATAGTTTGGCGAAAACTTCAGCCGATGCATCGGTTATGGCACCACCAATACCAATAAATTCCTGGAATGTATTGTTTGGATTTACAAAAATTGAATTGGCTCCTTCAGTTGGTTGTTTGGTTTTAACAAAATCAACAGTACCAGTTTGGGTTAATCTTAAGTCGGTATCTTTTGCAGTTGTAACTATTACTGCTGTTTTACCCTCAACCTTAAATTTTAAAGCTGGGGCTTCTTCTTTAACCGTTTGTGTGCAAGAAGCAAATGCAAGAGCCACAATAGGTAACATCCATTTATTTTTCATTATTGAAATTTTAAATTATTTATATTTTATCAGTACTAACGACTAAAAATGGTATACTGATTAAACTTATTAGTATGATTATTTTATGATATTGATAATCAGTATCCTTTGTGAATATTTTAATATTGCTCCATAAATTAGGAGTTTCTGCCTATGCATGCCAAATACTTGGTCTCTGGACTATATATTTATTTACTCCGACTATAATGATATTTTCTATATAGTATGTTAGGTAATTGTGAAGTACGTACAAAATACAAAAAATAGCCAATTGGGGTAGTAAAATAGTAGATAAAATAATTATATGCATTAATCTAACGCATTATTAATGTACGTGTTATTGTTTTTTAATAAAAAAATAAAAGTGGATGAATTTGAAAGTTAAAATTGGTAATAGAAAAAATTATTTAACAAGGGAACGCAGATTAAGCGGATTTGTGCTGATGAAGTTTTCTTTATTTCGAACAAGCCCCAATTTGCATTATTGTATTCTCAAAATCGTCGCGATTGCCTGCTGCTTTGTTTTTGATTTTAACACGATAATTGTAAATTGTATTAACAGAGTAACGCAATAATTTGGCAATTTTTGAACTATCATTAATGCCTAAACGTATTAATGCGAAAATTCGCAATTCGGTATTCAACAGTTCACCATTCTTAAAGTTGATTCGCTCATCATGAATCAATAAAGCGTTTAATTCAGCCACAAAATTAGGGTAGATACTTAGGAAGGTATTATCGAAATTTTCATAGAATTCCATTACCTCGGTCTCAATAATTTTCTGTGATTTTGTTAGGGTAAACAACTCATCTACTTTTCGATTACTAATTTGCTTGTTCACCATTTTTCGATAGCTATCAAGCTTATCGATATAGTTGGAGCATATGGTTAAGAAATTTCCAATATACTGCTCTTTTACATGGTTGGCTTCTGATAATTCTGTATTCAAACCATTTAATTGATTATTGGTAGAATTAAGCGTGCTATTTAACTCTTTGAGTTGATTGTTTGCGGTTCGTAAATCGTTTCTTGCTTTTGAAATAGTTCGTACCTGTCGATAGATAAATACCAAGGCAAAAACAAGAACCATGGATAGCAAACTAATAATTTTCAAATACCGACGGAGGTTTGATTTTTGCTTATCGCTTTTACGTTGATAGTCGTCTGTTATTATTGGAAGAATACTGGAAAGTGATAAAAAGCGAAGACTAGAATTGAAAAATACAACATCTTCCATAGCAAAACTTATGTATTTATAGGCTTTGTCAACGGTTTCTTCTTTGTTTAGCAATAAGGCTATATCAGCCATTGAGGCATTGTCTTTAACCGATGCCTGAATATCGGAAATTGCGGAAAGTATAAGGTATCTTTTTTGGTTTTCAATATCAAGTTCAACCCTATATATCTGTGCTCTATCATAGGCGACTTTTGCATAAGCACTGGTACCAGATTCAACCATTGCCATTCGGTGTGTATTTGTTTTTTTACTTTTTAACAAATGGCCATCAGCTCTATAATGCCCTTCAATTATTGAAAGGTATTCTTCAGCATTTACATCCAATATTGCTAGAAGTGAATCGGCATAAAGATTTGATAAAGTTACATAATGCTCCGTATTTTCGTTTAATGTAGTATGAAAACTTAAATTGGAATATGCATCACGGTAATTCTTATAATATTGAATTAATATTTCTTTTGATAATTCCCCTTTCCCAATTCTATTTAAAATATCAGTAGCTTCTTTGTATCTACCCGATGAGGAAAGAAGGCCACACAATGTTAAATTTGCTTCAATAATAAGGTCTGGTTTTTCAAGTTGCTTTGCAATACTAAGGTTTTGCTGTGTATAAAATAAAGTAGAATCGAAATTATATTTTTCATATTCTTTTATAAGCCTTTTGACAATATGGTATTTCTTTTCTGCTGTGTTATCTGATTCAACTAACAGGGACCTAATTCTGTTAATTTTTTGTTCCTTTTTTGCATCAAATTCTGAACGTTGCGCCATAGTAGACTCCAAAACAACCAATAGCGAATCAATTTCGCTAGCTGAAATCGATACTGAAAAAAATACTAATGACACTATTAAAGCAATAATCTGCCTGCACATATTTACCCTTTTGAAATAATAACCGATTGATAACAAATATAAGGAATCAACTAAGATTTAAAAAAGAAAAGCCTCTTCTTGAACATTATTATCAAAAGAGGCTTTTCATATTTTTTTTGCTTAGTATTTTATATCGAACTCAGGTCTGTAATATTTTACTGAACTACGATTTTTCTTGTTGTGGTTCCATACTGATTATGAATTCTAACAAAGTAAATACCTTTATCAAATTCTGATGTATTTACAATTACATTGTTTTTTGAATCGGGAATACTATACATAAGCAAACCACTAATATTATAGATAGAAATAGTACCCAATTCATTTCCTTGCGACTGAATCGTTACGCAATCCTTAGCTGGATTTGGATAAACGGCAACATTCATTGCCCCATTTTCATTTATTGCATCTAGTGTTGTTTCGGTTAGTTGAATCCAATTTAGATTATGTTCAGCTTGCTTAATATAAAGTTTTACTTTGTAATGTCCTTCTTCAAGGTAAAGCTTGCTTGATTGTGTTTCCCAATCTTGCCAGTCCCCTGTTGAAGTAAATTTCATTGTATCTATAGAAGTATAGGTATCACCATTGCCAATTTGAAATACAAGTTCTGCATTTGAACGTGTTGTGGCAACTCTATAATCCACTTTATAATAAGCTGTTTTAGCTACGCTAACTAAATAAACCAAATAATCACCCGGATCGGCATAACCGGTATTTTGTCCTTCACCAGCATCATCACAAGCTTCAAGAGCTAAACCATTATTTTCGAAGAAATCTTCGGCCTGAATTTTCCCTGGAATAGCATGGCTATATGGTAAATTATTAACTACTGGTTTGTTCGTAAACGCAGTTAGTTCTTGAGAGCCTGAAAGAACTGAACTTCCATTGTATGTGAGGGTTATGTCATTATCAGAATACAATTCTGTATTGTGCCTAATTATTAAAACGGTGGTTGGAGAAGCTTGCTTAACTATCGAAGTAATACTTATTGGTTCCAAGTCAGCCAACAATTCAAAATCAGCAATTTGAATATTTTCATCGACTATGGTCGCCAGCTTATTTAAATCTAAATAAATTTCATAACCATCTGTTGAAGTTTTCGCTGACGTGCAAACAAAATCAATATTGTCAATAGGTTTTGGATTTGAAAAATTAAAATAATTAAGATTAGAACCCGCTTTATCAAGAACAAATTTTATGGTTATATCACCAGCGGGCAAAATAATATTTTCAAAAGTTGCTGTTTCCCAACTGTACCAATCACCAGTACCAGGTAAAACAAGCTGATCTGTTACATTAACTCCATTTACGTCAATATGAATTTTTGATCCGCTGCCTCCACCCGCATGACGAACAATCAAAGTATATGCAGCTACCGAATCTGAATGTAAAGAATATTTCATCCATTCTCCATCGCTTGTCCAACCCACACTATAACCATTTGTAATATCACTGTCGCTGCAACCTTCTATATCAACACCGTCGTTTCTGTATGCCCAACCTGCATTCCATGAAGTATATGTGCCCGTACTACTGTTGTGGTTTGCCGTATCCGTATCAAAGTAGGCCACATCGTTTCTTCCTAAATCATAATCAGCAAAAAATATCTCCCCCCCCAAATTGTGTTTTTTAAAAGCTTTCGACTCATAACTTTCTGGTTGACGTATCATAGCATCAATAACATCATAATGAATAAAGCAGTTTTCAATTTTGTGGTTTTCGGCCCAAGTCATTACTGCAGCATATGCTTCATCTTCTGTCATTGATGGGCTACCTTCTTTCCAGTAATTTATTAAATCGTAGTAATCTTGATTGGTTTCAACCTCTAAAATATTGTTGATGCCCCCTTTTTTAACAGGCCACCACGACCAACCCACGTTGTTTTCATTACAAAGCGTAATTAAATTTGTAAACCAGGTATTTGAATTTTCTCCGGTTTCTCCTAACCAAATTGGAACTCCAAGTTCATCTCTACGTTCAATCATCCAGTCTAGTGAGTTTTCGTTATTAAAATCCCAATATTTATGAAAACTTAAAGCCAAATTATCATCCCAAATTTCGGGTAGCCCGCTAAAGTCGTTGGCAAACCCGTTGCCTTCAATAATTATTAGGTGGTTGTTATCAACTTCACGTATTGCAGCAGTAATGGCTTTATGCAAATCCCATAAAGGCGTATTGCCATCAACCATACCCCAGTTGGTTTCATTTATTAAATCGTAACCCCCAACCCAAGATTCGTTGCTATATCGCTCAGCTATTTTTTTCCATAAGGCAACAAGTTTATCTTTGTTTTCCTGGCTTTCCCAAAGTGATGGTTTTGAAGGATCATAGTCCGATATATCATAATTTTCTCCTTGACCACCCGGGCAGCCGTGCATGTCCATAAACACGTACATTTCGTTTTGAGTAGCCCATGAAACTAGTGAGTCGAGCATGGTAAAACCTTTGTCAATCCAGGTTATTTGGCCATCTTCTTCCTCTTCAATTGGAGGTGTAAACAATTTGTAATGAAGTGCCGGACGTACCGAGTTAAAGCCCCAAGCTTTCATTGAATCTAAATCTGCCTTGGTAAAATGGTTTTCAAGCCATGCATTGTAAAAGCTTTCTGTTCTTGTTTCACCTATAGTCTCAATAAGTTTATCTTTAAATTCCCATTGAGCATGAATTCCGGCATCTGTCGATTTCATCATATACCCTTCCTGGATCATCCAGTTACCAGTACCAATACTACGCGACAGAAAATTTTCACCTGCTCCATTTACGATCTTTTTACCATCGGCATGCAAAAAGCCTTGTGCATTGGCAAAGGTTAGTGAAGTAAATATCAGACCAATTATTAAGTAAATCGTTCTTACACTGTTCATCATATTTAATGTTTAAAATTTATATTCCTTTTTTATTTAAGTCACTTCGCATATCGGTATCAAAAGTAATAGGTATTACGCTTTCTTTTAAATATAAGTTCCTCTTAAAACCACACACCAATTATAATAACAATACTCAAAAACACTTTTTTATTATCCATATTGCTGTTTTTGTGAACTTTACATCAGTATTTCTGTTTAATTACTGCACATGCAATAATCGAGTTTTTCTTTAGATGCGTATTTTTGCTGTAGTGATAATTTTGCATAAAAAAATCAGGAATGTAATATTTGTAATCTGATTTTAAAAAGTATAAAATATGAAGATACGATTTTTTTTACTCGCTGCTGTTTTAGGAATATCGGCAGTAAATGCTCAAAACTATAAACTGGTTTGGGAGGATAATTTTGATGGATCGACCCTTGACTCATCGAAATGGAATGTTGAACAAAAAGTAGGTATTTGGAATACCGGATCAAATGCCGAAATGCAACATTATACAAAAGATAATGTAAGTGTAGCTGATGATGGTGAAGGAAACAATTGTTTGGTTTTAACTGCAAAAAAAGAAGACTACAATGGTTATGGTTTTACCTCGGGTAAGGTTACAACGAAAGGTAAATTTGCTTTTACAAAGGGTAAATTAGAAGCCTTTATTAAAATACCAGATTTAGCTAATGGCCTTTGGCCTGCCTTTTGGACTTTAGGATATACACCAGCAGGCTGGCCCGATTGTGGTGAAATTGATATACTTGAAATGGGACATGCGCAAGGAATTACCGAGGGTGTGCAAAATAGTTATATAGGAGCTCACCTTTTTTGGGGTCCTTACGATGGAGGCTACCCCAATTATGGAACTGAATACACCGCAAATGAAGATCTTTCAACCGGTTATTTTAAACATACTGTAGTTTGGACCGAATCAACCATAAGTGTTTATTTCAATGAAAATACCGATCCTTATTTTGTAATGGGTATTTCGGGAGACGAATTTAATGAGTTTAAAGATTTTCAGCACTACATATTATTTAACCTTGCAGTTGGAGGGTCGTTTACCGGAATTCACAATGCCAATGATATAACAGCACCAATTCCGGCAAGCATGTATGTTGATTGGGTAAAAGTGTATCAGGAAGAAGGAAGCGAAGACTTTGAGAGTAATCTTGAAATATACGGTGATTTTGGAATTTATGAAGAAAAAAGCTCTGTCGATATGCGCATGGATTTAGGCTTCGATTTAAGTGAAAATATAACGGGCCTTACTCCTCTTTTGGGTACAACTCCTTATGAAGGCGATAATGTTTTATCATTCAATACTATTTCAGGTCAGGCTTTTGAAGCTAAGTTGATTTCAGGCCTAACTCGTAACATGAGCTCTTATAGTTCTGGTAGCGTTCAGTTCAATATAAAAACAGATATTGCCACTGATATTCAAATTGGACTGGCTGATACTACAGGTGCAGAAAAATTTATAACATTTAATGCCGACAACGAAAATAACTTTTTACGTGACGGTAACTGGCAGATGAGCTACATAAATCTGGCTGATTTTGCAAATGATATAGACCTTTCTGCATTAAAAGGCATGTTTATTATAAAAGGAAGCTCTGATGCCGATAACTTACTTGCCATTGATAATGTATTGTTTAAAGAATCGGTGCCAGCAAAAGGATATTATTTCTTATTTGCTAATAACCCTAATATAACAGACGGCTTTGTTATTGATAATGGAGGCAATAATTTGTTCCCCTGGGAAAACACGGTAGAATTTAATAAATACTACCCTGCGTATGAAGGTGAAAATGTGCTTTCGTTCAAATCGCAAGGTAATAACGGATGGTTTGGTTTTGGTTTACATGCAGCAAATACATTAAATTTTTCGGCATATGTTAATGGTTACCTAAATATTTCAATGCGTAGCGAAAGTACCGAAAGTTTTTCTATTGGTATGGAAAGCGATGGTAATATTTCTGAAGTTACCTTTAATGGATCAAACGATCCATATGAATTTGAACGCAATGGAGAATGGCAGCATTTGAATATACCCATGTCAGATTTAAGCGGATTGAACTTATCAAATGTACTTATCGTGTTTTTATCAAGAGGAGGAAGTATTGGTAACATTGCGTTTGATAACATCTACCTTTCTGAAGAATTGCCCACTTTGGATAACCCTTCAATTTGCTATACTTCAGCACTTGAAGTTAAACCTAACAGTAAAACTATTAAAACAGGCATAGAACAAACTTTTGTTGTTGAGGCTGCAAATCAGTATGGCAATGCCCACGATAACTACCCAACATGGAGTGCCGACGGAGGAAGCATTGACGAAAATGGTATTTTTAGCTCTGATGAAACTGGTGAATTTACTATTACAGCAGTGCAAGATGGTGTTTCGGCGACAGCTAGTATTCAAGTTGAGCTAGCAAGCAGCATTAAAAATTTAAATAATCCAGCCTTACAAATGTATTTGTCGAATAAAACAGCCGAATTGCATATAAACGGAATGCTCACCAAGAGTGCAATTTCAGTTTATAATTCAACAGCAGCCTTAATTGGTATCTATAATACAAATCAAGAAGAGTTTGTTATTGATATGAAGGATGAAGCAACTGGAGTATATATTGTAAGAGTAGTTTCGAAAGAAGGTATTCAAACTTTAAAGATAGTAAAGCAGTAGTAAATTTTACTTATAAAAAGGCGAACCCTCTGTAGTATTCTGCAGAGGTTTTTTTTTATGTCTTTTCTTGCAAATTGTGGTTTGTATAGGTGCTTAGGCTATCCCAAATCTGTATAAACGAGCTTTCTAATGTAGTGAATACTTAAAAGAAACTGCATGTATGTAGGTTTGGAAAGACTATAATTAATCGCTTTTTAGTACGATGACACTTAATATACGTTTGTTTTAATGACTGTGGTATTATTTGCTTATACAATAGGGCAACATAAAATTATTCTAACCACCCCAGAATTCCCTCTCCGCCTCCCGAAGCAAGTTCGGGACAAGTTATCGGCACCTCTCTCGTGAGAAAAGTTATACCAAATAAACATTAAAATGCGCCTTATAATTATCTTCTTTTTAGCTTGCTTAGCATCATAAACTTATTCCGTGGCTATGGTATGCAAGAAGTTTTTTCTTCAAGCAAACTAAAAATATTTAATATCCTATAGGCGCATTCCAAAATTCATTCGGTATTACTAAAAAAACTTTGCTAAAAAAAACAGCGTTCACCAGTTTACTGAATAAAAGTGCTCCTTTGGAGGAGCTGTCCGCAGGACTGAGGGGATATTATAATATTTTAGATAAGTTTAGCCTGGCTTTTAGGTAACATCTTCTTTATGCTATTTTAATTTGTAATGTCCATAAAAAAAACCCGGAGTATCCCCCGGGTTTTCAAACTTAATCACTAAACTTCTAACTATTCATTAATTAATACTTTTCCAAAGTATTGTTGGTTGTCCATAGTTACTCTAATAAAGTAGATACCTTGTTTATTATCACCTAAATCAAGTATGGTTTCCATTTGGTTTAGTACGGTTTTTACTACAATTTTTCCACATCCGTCATAAAGCTCAAATGTTGCTTTTTCAATATTCTTAGCAAGCTGAATATTCAATTCTCCATTTGTTGGATTTGGATAGATATTGGTTACTAAACTTATTGCATTCTGAAGTCCTACTGTCATTAACTGAACATTTAAATTAACATTGTCATCAACCACTGAAACGTTACCTGATGCAACTTCAAATCCGTCTTTTGACACAGAATATTCAGCATCGGTAACTGGAGCAACTTCTGCAAATTCTGCTAAACCATTAGCATCAGTTGTTACAGAAGCACCATTAAATACTACTTCAGCGTCGGCAATTGCATTGCTTTCAGCATCAATTACGGTAAAAGTAACTGTGTATGTAGCAGCTGCTAATACTTCAAGAGTAACGTTAACCGCCACATCAGTATCAACAACAGTAACATTACCTGTTCCCTCAACATAACCTTCCTTTGTTATGGTGTATGCTTCGTCGCTAACAGCTGCACTTTCAATTGTTGCTCTACCTTCAGCATTAGTGGTTAAAGTTTCACCTAAAATAGCAATCTCGGCATCTGCTACAGCATTTGCTTCGCCATCAACTACGGTAAAAGTAATGGTATATTCTGCTATTGGCATTTCAAGCATTACGCTAACATCAACCGCTGAATCAGTTACAACTACACTATCGCTAACAGTAATATAACCTTCTTTTGAAACAGCATAAGCCATTTTACCCGGTACTACTGTTAACATAGCCAAACCAGTACTATCGGTAGAAACTGTATCATTTCCAATTATTACATTGGCCATTGCTAAAGCAATGCTGTCGGCTCCTATTACAGAGAAATTAACAGCATAAGCCTCAAGCTCAAGGCTAATGTTTTCAACTACTGCCGAATCGACAACTGATAAGGTGTCTGCTTTGGCAAAATAACCTGCTTTTGAAACGCTATATGCAGCATCGGATACCGGTACAATTGAACTAAATAGTGCCATACCGGTTGAATCGGTTGTTGTTGTATCGTTTTGGAATACAACCTCCGCAACTGCAATTGCCTTATTTGCGGCATCAACTACATTGAATTTAACGTCGTAAGCCTTAAGCTTCATGCTAATGGCTTGTGCCACATCGGCATCAACAACAGAAAGCGTTCCTGCAACATCTTCGTAACCATCTAAGGTGACAGAATATGCAGCATCGGTTGTAACCGATACCTGAGTAAATACAGCTGTACCATTAATACTTGTTGTTAAGGTATCGAGCATAAATACTACCTCCGCCCCTTCAAGCAAGCTTTTTGCTCCGCTACTTACTGTAAAGGTTACATTGTAAACGGGGTCGGCAATTTTAAATAAAACTCTATAGGTTAATACAGAAATTCCATCTTGCGCTGTTACAGTAATAACTGCTGTATCAGCTAATGTTTTTGCTGTATCCATAACAACTGTTGCTGCCATGTTATTAGTAATTCCAACCACTGAAGGAACTGCGGTAGTACCAAATGGTAGTTCAACACTATAAACCATTTTTGCAGAATCAAAATCAGCAAGAGAAACTTTATTCACTTTTATGTCTCTTAAAGAGGCATCGGTGCTAATAAACTGAGATACTGAAAATGCAATACTGTATGTTTTTGCTGTTGTACCATCTTGTGCTGTAACAACAATAATTGCAGTATCGGTTACCAAAGCTGCTTGAGTTACAACAACTACAGCGTTTGTGTCGGTACTGGTAGCTGTTACTACCGGAGCTGATGTTGTTCCAAAAGGCAGCTCTGATTTATAATTTAATGTGTCGGTCTTAAAACCTTTTATGGTAACATCATTAAGTAGTAAATCGCTTAAGCTGGCATCGGTATTTGCCGCTGCTATAACAAATTCAACAGTGTATGTTTTTGTTGTTGTGCCGTCTTGTGCGGTAACCACTACTGTTGCAGTTCTTGTATTCGCAGGTGCTTGTGTTTCAACTACTGTTGCAGTTGTATCTGCTAATGTACAAGTTACTGTTGGGAATACCGTTGTACCAAAAGGTGCCTCCACTTTGTAAAGCACTGAATCGGATTTAAAGCCTTCTATACTTAAAGCCTCAACCAATAAATCAGCTAATGTTGCTGTTGTACTTGGAGCAGCAATGGTAAAGGTAACAGTATACGTTTTTGTTGTTGTACCATCTTCGGCAGTAACAAGTACTGTTGAAGCTCCTGGAACAGAAGCATCTGCGGTAATATCAACTGTGGCATTTGTAGCATCGGTAGCTGTTGCAGTAACCGTAGGAACTATTGTTGTTCCGTAAGGTAATTCAACTGTATATGCTATTGTAGCAGCATCAAAAGCAGGGCTTAATGTACCTTGGCTTAATGCTATTGCACTTAACGTTGCATCAGTATTTGCTGTTGTTCCTGTTTGTTCAATATCATCAACAAGGAAGGTGTAGTTAGCTGAACCATCACCAGGTGTGCCATAATCAAACATAAATACCATTTCATTAAAGGTATCTGAAGCGGTGCCTGTAAAATCGAACGTAAAGGTTTCCCATGCATTTGCAACAGTTGATGTTGCATCCTTTTCTGTTGCACCACCTGAACCTTGCAGTTTAAATTTCAAGGTAGCACCTACTCGTGGAGAATAAACCTTCATTGAAATTTCAGGTTTTAACGAAAAATCAATATCGCTAGTTAATGCTAAAATACTTCCTGCTGCACCTGATCCTGTTCCTTTAACAATTTGTGCAACATTGGCACTGGCGTTACCTGTTGTTTGAAGGTTTGAAATAACGGTTAAAACACCACCCTCAAAGTTGGTAATGTCATAAGGACCTGATTCAAAAGTAACAGGTAGAACTTGAGCTACTGGTACAGTAAAGTTAATGGTATATGTTTTTTGAATTATTCCATTTTCTGCTGTTACTAAAACTGAAGCAGTTCCATTAGGACTAGTTGCTTGTGTTATAGCTACCGCAGCATTCGCAGCATCTGTTGCTGTAGCAGCAACTACAGGAATAGCAGTAGTACCCACAGGTAGTTTAACAGCATAGCTTAATGTAGCTGCATCAAATCCGGTAACACTAGCTGCATTTACTTTAAGATCACTTAGAGTAGCATCGGTACTTCCAGGTGCATTAAAGAAATATATATTATCTAAATAAATATTCGAAGGGCTTACTCCTGTCTGTCCATCAAATTTAAATTGCTTAATATCAGTAAATGAAAGACCGGTGAATTCTGAAAGTGGTATATTAAAACTATTCCATGAACCGGCTGTTATTGGAGTCATTGATACTAAATGTTCTCCTGTTGAAGTACTTATTGGTGTAACTTTCATTACAGTAGCATCGTTTGTCCACATATCAACATGCAACATGTTCATTGTAGAAGCATCAAGGTCCGACGATATTTCCATACCATGGAATGCAAGGTTTGCAAGTTTTATTGCTGCATTTCCAGCAATACTTTCTGCTGAATAATCAGAATTACTCCAACTTGCATCAAAATTTGTACCTGCAACATCAGTATAGGTATCGCTATAAATAGAGATTACATTAGCAGCAATCTGGGTTGGAGTTGGTGCTCCTGCTGCAGGAATTGTAATTGCGTAGGCTACTTTATAAGTTTTAGTGATTGTGGCATCTTCTGAAGTAACTACAACATAAGTTGTATCAGAAATAGTTGCTGCCGGTGTAATAACAACAGCTGCATTACCATCATTGGTTGCAGTAGCTGTAATTGTTGGAACAGTAGTTGTGCCTTCAACTAAACCTACAGTATTGGTCAATTTTGCAGAGCCAAAACCATCAATAGTTGTACCATCAACTAGTAAATCACTTAGCGTCGCATTAGAAACGATAGGAGGTCTCCAAAAATAGATATTGTCTAAATAAACGGTTTTACCACTTGCACCATCAAATTTAAATTGGAAAAGATCAGAAATGGTCATTCCAAGGTTCGTATAGTACGACATAGGAATGTCATAGCTTACCCATTCACCTTCGGTTATGGTTAAACTCTTAGACTTTTCCCCTGAACTACTACTAATACAAAATGCATTTACAGCAGGAGCATCCGCGGTCCACATATCAATGTGCAAGTAATCCATTTTCGAAGCATCTATATCAGGTGATAATTCTATACCATGATAATTTAAGTTTGCAAGTTTTATAGTTTGGTTACCTACAAGGCTTACTTCTGAGTAATCTGAATTACTCCAGGTAGCATCAAGCAAAGTTCCTGCAACATCGTTGCTAGCGTTGCAATAGATAGAGATAGAATCACCTATTGCTCTTGCTGGTGGTGTTGGAGCGGCAGCTGCTGGTATTGTATAGGCAAAAATAACTCTTACCGTATCTTTTGTTGTACCATCAGATCCTGTTATCGCAATTATAGCAGTATCAGGTAGTGTTGCACTGGCCTGAATAATGCTTAAATTAGCAGCAGCATCAGTTGTAGTAGCAGCAACTGTTGGTACAGTAGTACCATCAACTAAATCAACAGTATATTTTTTTAGATTTTTATTGAAACCCGTAATTGGAGTTCCATCTAGTGTTAGATTACTTAATGTAACATCTATCAAGTCAGGTTCTTTCCAAAAATATATATTATCTAAATGAACATAAGAAGGGCTTACACCCGCCTGGCCATCAAATTTAAATTGACCAATGTTGTCTAAAGTTAAACCAGTAAAATCTTCAATAGGTATATCATAACTTTTCCATTCACCAGCTACAATTGGCTCAAGAGGCACCAAAACTTCGCCACCACTAATTGGGGTAACTTTTACCACAGTAGCATCATTCGTCCACATATCAACATGTAAATAATCCATTGCCGTGGCATTAAATGGGGTTGCAAAATTAATACCTTGAAAGGTAAAGTCCTTATAACTCATAGTACTGTTACCGGCAATATCAATTATAGTTTGTACCGTACTTTCGCCCCAATTGGCATCCCAAACGGTTCCAGGTAAGTCATTACTCGCATTACAAAAGATAGAAATAGAATCACCTATTGCTCTTGCTGGTGGTGTTGGAGCTGCTGTAGCTGGAATTGAAATAACAAAAGCAACTTGATAGATTTTTTTAGTGGTACCATCTTGAGCAGTAACCTCTATTGTGGTTGTACCAGGTATAGCGGCAGCAGGTGTTACAACAGCAGCTGCCGGTGCTGCTTGTGTTGGTGTTGCTGTAACCGTTGGAACGGTAGTTGTGCCTTCAACTAAATCTACAGTGTAGATTGTTTTAGAAGCGCTAAAATCAGAAGGTGTTTCATTATCCACTTGTAAATCACTCAATGTTACATCGGTTGTTGGACTTACCGATACTGCTACAAAAGTTACATCATCCCAATAATATACAGCATCATTTCCAGCATTGTTGAAATCAAAAAAGATAGAAGCTTTATCGTAAGTATTAGCCAAATCTATTGAACCTCCAGCTGGAGAGTCAAAATCAAAAGTTAATACTTCCCAAGTGTTAATTCCTGTGGTTGAAGCATCAACCTCACAAAAAATACCACTATTTGCCGCATCTTCAACTTTTAGTCTTATAACCGTTCCCGATGTTGGAGAATAAACTTTTACCGTCATGGTTTTTTCAGTGGCAGAAAAAGGAATAGCGGAAGCGAATCCAGACCCCAATGTTGTTCCTGCCCAAGTTTGTGCTCCGGTAGGTTTTGTTGTAATTGCTACAGTATTAGTAGCGTCATCTGGATCGGCGCCTAATACTGATGAGTTGTTTCCAAAATCAGTAAGTGTATAATCATAGCCGGTAGGATCATCAAAACTTACCGGAAGATCAATTTGCGATTGCGCTTTTAAAATACTCAATGATGCTATAAACATCATCAATAAAATAGTTAGTTTTTTCATGTTTTTCATTTAAGTTTATAATTAGTAAATTGAGTTAGTATTCGGTTGGCAAAAGTATTGTTGTAGAAAAGAAGAGGGTAAAAAAGTGGTACTTCAAAAACTCACGCAACCGTTTGCGGAATACGACAAAATTTCGA
>JAQICC010000319.1 GCA_027858735.1 Salinivirgaceae bacterium | reverse complement strand
CTATAAAAGACTTAAGCGAAATAAAAAAGAATTAACAAAATTTGAGAAAAAAGTTTCATAAAACCCAAGGGCTGCTATTGCAGCCC
This sequence comes from Salinivirgaceae bacterium, assembly GCA_027858735.1. Taxonomy (GTDB): domain Bacteria; phylum Bacteroidota; class Bacteroidia; order Bacteroidales; family SZUA-534; genus GH45. The sequence continues at coordinate 12,169 of JAQICC010000319.1, read as the reverse complement.
TTTTTATTTGTCTATTTAATACTGCTTCCTTTAAAATATTGCTCTTTATCCTCGAAAAGAATATTAAAAGTAGTTAAACTTCCATAGGCTTTGGTAATGTATTGTTGAAGGTTTACTTTCTCTTGATCGCTTAAACTGTTATTACTATTTATATTTTGTTCCAATACTCTTAGCCTATCTCGAACCATTACTATTTTATGAAAAAATATATCAATGGGCACTTCTTTGCCTTGCACTCCTTCACGGCCAGATACCATATTTAGAGTGCCTCCCTCCCATTTTTCAGCCATCTCAACATGTTCACTTAACAACCCCTTTTCATCGAGCATTGAATTAAATAGGTCTTTAACTTGTTCCAAATCTATATTAATTGAAGGACTTGCTTCTTCAGGTTCTGTTAATACATTTAGTTCATCGCTTGATTTTGGAATGGAGACTTTACCTCCGTTAGCAAAATAAATTTCATAATTGGTCATGTTTACTTTTCCAATAACGCCTTCACCATATCGATCGTGATCAACCAGTGTTCCTATACTTAAGTTTTCCATATTTTTGTATGAACTAATCTGTGTTATGAGCACAGGGATTTCATTCGCTCATTAAATTATTATTATTTCGAATTGTAAGATAATAATTTCAATTAAAAGTTTAAAATATAAAGTTTAATTCTTAGCCAATGATTTTAAATTAGTACCTTTTACCAATTAATACAAGATTAATTTTGAAGATATTTAAGCCAGAAATATTCCAGGGATCGCTGAATAAAAATAGTTATTTTGAAGGTTGGTACTTCAAGCATGTTTCAACTGACCAAAAACAAGTATACGCCTTTATTCCAGGAATATCATTAACCAAAGATGATTCGCATGCTTTTATTCAAATAATAAACGGATTAACAGGTGAAACACACTATATTGATTATAGCATAGATCAGTTTAGATGGAGTAAAAACGAACTTAATATTCAAATTGGAGATTCAATTTTTAACGAATCCTCTATTGATTTAAACATTAATAGTAAAAACATTACTGTTAATGGCAGGCTTGAATACAGCGAATTATCTAAATATTCAAAAACGCTACTTTCACCTGGTATAATGGGTTGGTATTCTTATGTTCCTTTTATGGAATGTTACCATGGTGTAGTGTCAGCAAATCATATAATATCAGGCAGCTTAAATATAAATTCAGTAGCCTCTGATTTTACAAATGGGAAAGGATACATTGAGAAAGACTGGGGCACTTCTTTTCCTGAATGTTGGATATGGGTACAATCCAATTCCTTTTCAACCAAAACTGCTTCGGTGTTTGTGTCTATTGCAAAAATACCTTGGCGTGGTAAGTTTTTTATGGGCTTTATTGCCTTTCTATATTTAAATGGCAAATACTACAAGTTTGCAACATATAACAATTCAAAAATTGTTGATGTAAACCTTAAGGGCAATAAGTTAAAGATTGATTTAAAAAACCACAAATATCAATTATCTGTTTTGATAAAAACGAATAATGCGGGTGATTTAATTGCTCCTGTTAGAGGTAATATGACTCGCAGGATTAAAGAAAGCATTGATTCTGAAGTGAATGTAATATTAACCAATAAAAAGGGGGAAGTGATTTTTAAGGACTATTCAAAAACTTCAGGATTAGAGATTGTTGATAAAATATTTGATTACCTTTAATTTGAATCGCTATACAAAATGAGAACTGAAAAAATTATCTTTATGCTATGCGATAAATTGAATTTTACAAACAATTCCCTGACGAAGCTACTTTTAGAAAAGCTTACAGGGATATTCGAGAAAAGGAAGGCGTTGTTTGCAAAAAGTGTGGTGGTAAAGAACACTATTGGAAAAACGACAAAGAGTGTTTTGAATGTAAAGAATGTCGGTTTATAACTTCGCTTAGAAGTGGTACCGTAATGAAAAATAGCAAGCTTCCTTTTAAGTACTGGCTTACATCAATAGCTTTTCTAAGTGCTACTAAAAAAAACATTTCGGCTCTTGAACTCCAGAGGGAACTTGGACATAAGCGGTATGAGCCAATTTGATTGATGCTGCATAAAACAAGAACTGTTCTAGGAAAAAGAGACAGTTTCTATGAGCTTTCAAACTATATTGAAATGGATGAGGGTTTTTTCAAATCCTCAAATGATGAAAAAGATGACAAGCCCCTAAAAAGGGGAAGAGGTAGCCATAAGCAGTCGAAAGTAATTGTTGCTATAGAATCAAAACCAATAAAAAGCGAGGACAAGCAAGCCAAGTATAAACATAAACCTGAGGCAAAAGTTGGTTATTTAAAGATGATTGTTTTGGAAAATTTAGAGGCCGAAAACATCTCTGAGAACCTAACTGGGAAAGTGAATGAAGAATCAATAGTGCGGACAGACAGATACAAAGGTTACACTAAACTAAGAAAACAAGTAAAAGAGCATCAGGTATACAGAACCTTTGACAAAGAGGTTATAGAGAAAACATTTCCATGGGTACATACTGCTATTAGCAATGCCAAGCGATTATTTCTGGGCATACATCATTCTATAAAAGATTGCTATATGCAAAATTATCTAGACAAATACACTTATAAATTTAACCGTCGATATTTTGGAGACGCCTTATTTGACAGGATGTTGGTAGCTGCCGTAACAAATGTTCCTTATGAAAAAGGTCTAATAGCGGATAGTCAGATTAGTTTATTCATCAAGTTCAAATTAATATTTTAACTGTGGAATTATAAAGTTCAGACATTTTAACTGAATACCGTTAACAGTAATTTCTCTGAATCGGTAAAAAAAATGCATCATCGTTTTTAATACGGTTTCCATCGACCCCTCCTTTAGCCTTTGCCAACATCCCATCTTTCGATTTGTAAAAGGTCACATCTCCTATGGTTCCTTCCAATTTGATAATTCCACTTTATTTTGCCATGATTTTACGTTTTAGGTTAAACATTGTCAAAACTAAAATATAGGCTCTAGTTTAGTATGGCGATGTTTTATCCAACGAGCCTGTAAAGCCTGCCCCGAACTCGCTTCGGGGGCTCTAAATTCAATAGCCAGAGGTTTCAACCCCTGGTAAGGATTAGTCAATAAAAATCGTCGCAAGTAGTTATTTAATTGACAGTTAAATGTCTAAATGCGACGAAATATTAGGAAGCATACAAAATAACATACCTAATTTAAACTAGAGCCAAAACATATTATAAGTAGCTCAAATTCAGCACTTACTGTATGGTTTTAAACATACCAATTATGCCATACCTTCCGCAAATACGTATTCGCACTTACTGCTAAGCCAGTAATTTAGGCTTGTATTTTTGATATTTTGCTAGAAAACGTTAATATTTACTGCTATAAGTGTATAAAATAACAAATAGCATTGCTTATTACATACAAATAGCTTAATTTTACCGCTGTAACAATAATACTATGCTTAATCCTCAAATATTGGCAAATACCATAAGAGAACACCGAAAAGCTGCGGGACTGAGTCAGCTCCAATTAGCTGAGTTAGCCGGAATAGGTAAAACTGTTGTTTTCGATATCGAAAAAGGGAAAGAAACCATTCAGCTGGATACCTTGCGCAAAATCCTTGCTGTACTCAATATTACAGTAAAGTTAACCAGTCCCTTCATGAACCAAATTATAAACAATGAGAACAGCTAAAGTATTTGCAAACAATATCGAAGCGGGGATACTTGTAGAATTGGAATTTGAAAAAAAATACCGTTTCGAATATCTAAGCAACTATTCAGGAACACCTGTTTCCCTTACATTGCCTTTGACCCAAAAAGTTTATGATTTTGATTCTTTCCCTTCTTTTTTCGATGGATTGCTCCCGGAAGGCTATCAACTGGAAGGGCTCCTGAAAATTGGGAAGGTTGACCGGAACGACTTTTTTGGACAACTCATTGCAGTGGGTGATGATTTGGTGGGTAACATAACTGTTAAGGAGGTACCCGCATGAATCGTTGCCCCATCACATACGAACCCTGTGGGGAACTACTATACAGTGCGAAAGGACTTAAACAGCTTTCGCAGGCATTAAAAGAGCTGGCTTTGCTTGAATATTCAGCTGAAGAACTTCGTGCTGAAGCAATGCAACGCGCTTCAAAAATGTCAATCCAGGGTGTTCAACCCAAACTTAGTGCCCTCTTAAATATTAAAGAAGGGCATTTTGAAATAGTCGATAAAAATGGGAGATACATTTTAAAACCACAGCATCACATCTGGCCTGAACTTCCTCAAAACGAAGACCTCACCATGCATATGGCGGCAACTATCGGTATTGAGGTTCCTCAGCATGGACTGGTTTATTCAAAAGACCAATCGCTTACATACTTTATTAAACGATTTGATCGAAAAGGCCAAAAAGATAAAATCCCGGTAGAAGATTTTGCTCAGCTGGCACGCATGAGCCGTGACACGAAGTACAACTATACCATGGAAAAAATGTTAAAACTGTTAGATGATTTTTGTACATTCCCGGCTATTGAAAAAGCAAAACTATTTAAATTGTTTATTTTCAATTACCTTGTAGGAAACGAAGATATGCACCTAAAAAATTATTCCGTAATTATCCATAATAGCAAAGTAAAGCTCTCACCGTCATACGATTTACTTAATTCAACCATTGTATTAAAAGGCGATGTCGAAGAAATTGCATTGTCCTTAAAAGGCAAAAAGAAAAACCTAAATGCAGATGTACTTATCAACTATTTTGGAAAAGAAGGTTGCAGATTAACCGATAGAGTAATTGAAAATACATTGGAGACCATTATGGATTCAATTCCAATATGGTTCAATTTAATTGACATCAGCTTTCTTTCTAAGCAAATGAAAGAGAAGTATGCTTTACTTTTACAAAAAAGAATTAACGTTTTAAACTTGGTATATTAATACGAAACCTATATCAACGGCATAGTTAAAGCATGGTAATTACCCTATAAAAACAAAAGGGTTCATTATTTACCCAAAGGATGTTCAACGGATAACCGGCAAAAGCGACAGATATGGCAGGCAATTGTTGAGTAAAATAAAACAACAGCTCTCCAAAGAGCCTCACCAGTTTGTTTGCATCGATGAGTTTTGCCAGTTTACCGGTCTTGCATCTGAGTAGGTTGCCCCCTACCTCAACGATTAAAATGAAATTAACAAAAACGGAAGTTACAAACAAGATGACAAATTGTATAATGAAGATATGAGTGTAACTGGAACCTCTCCGCAAATAGCCTACCCGCGCTATGAAAAGCAATTACTAGAAACTCAAAACTTGCTTGAAGTAGATGCCGTTAGCGGTGCAACATATTCACTTTATCGACTCAGATATGCCATAACTATTGCCCTTATTAAGGCAAAACTTGCCAACAAGAAGTAACATAAACAACTGAATTTTCCCGATTCCAAACAGATTTTTAATCGTAATTAAACATTTAACAAAATGTGATTCTTATTGTTATATAGATCATACGCGATAACCATTTAAATAAGTATTATGGAATCAGCAAATAGCATTTTCGAAAAACTGTGGCAAGCTTATACAACGAGTAATCTATCGGTATTAAAGGTATATAATTCGTTTACAATTATTGGAGAGCAGGTACTAAATGACCATGTTGCTTTTAGAACTTTTAACGACCCTAGAATGAATATAAAGGTTATTGAAAAACCATTTATATCAGCTGGTTACGTTGAAAAGGGTGAATATGTGTTTGAGGCAAAAAAACTAATAGCCAAGCATTATGAAATTCCTAATGATAGCAGTATGCCCAGAGTTTTTATTAGCGAATTAATTTTAGAGGAATTCAGTAAGGAATTTCAAAATTTGATTGCAGAGCGTATGAATAGTGTTAAAAATACAGTATACAGCGATAATAATCTGATTTACAAAGGTTCTATTTGGGAAAAACCATCTTTTAAAATTTACAACCGCTTGCGAGAGGAATCAGAATATGGAGCTTGGTTATATGTTTTTGGCTTTTGCGCCAATCATTTTACAGTTAGTATTAATTCACTAAAAAAGCTTAATACCATCGAAAAAGTAAACCAACACATTAAAGATAATGGTTTTACGCTAAACGCATCAGGCGGAGAAATAAAAGGTACTAAAGAGGAATTATTACAACAGTCAAGTATTATGGCAGAAAATATTATGGTCGATTTTAAAGAAGGTAACTTTGAAATTCCAGGGTGTTATTATGAATTTGCCATACGTTATGCCAATAAGGATGGAAATATCTACAGTGGGTTTCTTGCAAAAAGTGCCGATAAAATATTTGAAAGCACTAATTATTATAAAAAATAATTTTTTTTCTTAAACTATTAATCAATAACAGGTTACTCAGCAGGACAACTAACAAATTAACATTTCATTAGATTAAAGTTCGGTATAATTTTATTAATTTAGAATTCTTTTAATCCGGGTATAACAAAATAAAGACGAACGAACTATGAAAAAAATACTAGTACTACTGGTAATATACCTTCCAATGTATATTTTAGCTCAAAGCAATAGCGTTTATGTTTCTGATATTCAACTACAAAACAAATCGGAAAGATGGTGTTGGTCAATTAGCCAAGATTCGTTTGGCAATATGCTATTTGGTGTTGAACGGGGTGTTGTTATTTTTGATGGAACAAATCAGGAGCTAATTAAAACCAAATCGCTCCCGCTAGCTATACTCAATAATAACGACAATAAGGTTTGGCTATGCGGTAATGAATATACTGGTGTACTAGATTATACTGATGAGATAGGCTACAACTATCTTGAATTAGAAAACAAAGAGGATATTGATTATAACAAGATTTTTGTTTTAAATGATACCGTGTACTTTATTTCTGACTATGAAATATTGAGATATAATGCCAAAACAAATCAAAAAATTGATGCGCTTTCAACAAACAATCTAATTATTGATAAAGTAGTTGAATTTAATGGAAAACTTTATTTTATTATTGAATACTTTCTACATATTATAAACAACAACCAACTTACAGAACTTGATAAAATCGATTTTCCTGTTGATTATTTCACTTATGGTGTTTCTATAAATGACCAAACACTGATATTGGGAACAATGGGTAATACTTATTATTCATTTAATGGAAAATCGTTTAAATCTTATGAATTAACCTCACCATTTTTTGATAATAATATGGTAACAAGTGGTAATTTATTGTCCGATTCCACTATAATATTATCAAGTTTAGCAGGTGGTATTGCTGTTTTTGATTTTAATAAAAGAAAAATATTAAATCAGGTTGGTTTTTTTAATGGCTTACCCGATGATGAGATTAGAACTACTTTTATTGATCGAGATAATGGTATATGGGTAAGTCATGAGTTTGGAATTAGCCGATTAGACTTAAATCAAGGCATTGAAAGCTATAGTTATTATCCTGGATTAAAAGGAAATCCGATAGCTATAAAATATTTCGACAACAATTTATATGTTGGTACTAACGATGGCCTTTTTGTTTTAGATGAAATAAAAGATTACGATGAAATTACTGTGAAGGTAAAAATACCTTCAAGCGTAAATGTTGTGATTCCTGTTAATAAATATCAAAAAGAAAATTCTGAGCCAGATTCAGATGATAAAAAAGGTTTTTTTTCAAGACTCTTATCGAAGAAAGAAGACACAAAGTCAAGTACTACACCAGAAAAGGATAATAAAAAAGCAAGATCGAAAAAAGGTACTCCGACTAAAACGGTACAAAAAACAAGGTTAATTAAAAAACGAAGTTTGAAATCAATTAGTCATTATTTTACACTAATTGAAAAAATGAGTGGAAAATATACTCAAATGGTTGAATATAAGAACTTTTTGCTGATTGCCGGTAATAATGGATTATTTGCGGTTAAAGATAAAAAAGCTGAACCAGTACTTAAAAACACCTACATTGTTGATATCTATAAAACTTCATTGGGTGATGAACTATATTGCTCAACAAATAATGGATTATATAGAATATATTTAGCAAATGATAAGTGGGAAATTGACCATTTTGCTCAAACCACAAGCTCCCTAATTAATTCGGTTACTCAAGAAAAAAATGGGAACTGGATAATTGCCTATGAGGATATACTTATTCGAGCAAAATTAAAATATAATAAAATAGAAATTATTCATGAAATTAAATTGCCAGAAATGCCGGGACAAACTTTTATTGTAAAAAATATTAACGATTCTGTTCTGGCCTTTACAAGTAGTAAAATATATCATTTTGAAAGTAGTGGTGAACTCAATGAAATAAAGGAAATGAGTCTTGATAGTTATGTAATAGCCAATCAGAACAACTTAACTTGGTTATATAATAATGCAAAATGGAACATATATTCAAGCGACAATATTAAAATTAACGCGAATACAATCCTAAGACTTAACCTATTTGGCACTCTAAGGTATATTGATATGAGCCAAAATGGAGATGTTTGGCTAATAAACGACGACAATCATCTTTTTAAGCTAAATCCGTTAACCAATAGTTCAACTTTGAGTGATTTTAAAGTTTCTATTATTGAAATTCAATCAGAAAATAAAGAATTGGAAATTAAGGATAAGATTTCTCTGAACTCAAGAAGAAACAACTTAACTGCAAGGTTGAGTGCCCCCTTTTACTTGCTTCAAAATAGTGTATACTATAGTTATGTAATTGATGGTCTTGATAAACAATGGTCGGATTGGTCAACAAATTCGGTTTTGAAATTGGGTTATATTCCACCAGGCGAATATATACTGAAATTTAAAGCCAAAAATACTCTTGGTTTTGAAACGGAAACTCAGAATCTGGAAATTAATGTACCTAAACCATTTACACAAACCATTTTATTTTATGCAATACTACTGGTTGCATTTGCGACCATTACATACATTATATTTAAAATTCGATTACAAAAGCTTAAAAAAGACAAACAGATTTTAGAACAAAAAGTAAAGGAACGCACTGCTACCATTCAAGAACAGAAATCGCATATTGAGAAACAGCACGAAGAAATTACAGGAAGTATTCGCTATGCCAAACGTATTCAAACTGCCATGTTACCCCACGATGAAATTATTGAAGCCATGCTACCTCATAGTTTCATTTTGTTCAATCCGCGCGATATTGTTAGCGGCGACTTTTACTTTTTTAAGCCTGTTGGAAACGCCATAGCTTTTGTTGCTGCTGATTGCACTGGCCATGGAGTCCCCGGTGGTTTTATGAGTATGTTAGGAATGTCATTTTTGGGTGAAATAACCAGCCAACTCCCAATTCCTAGTGCATCGGAAATTATTGACCATTTACGCGAGAAAATAAAATTAACTTTAGGACAAGATGAGATTGATTCTACCCAAAAAGATGGTATGGATTTAGCCATTTGTGTAATTGACATTGACAATAAACAAATACAATATTCAGGCGCATTTAATCCGCTTATAATGATTCGCAATGGTGAACTAGATGTAGTAAAAGCTGACAGACAACCTGTTGCAGTGTATATAAAAGAAACAGATTTTACCAACCATATAATTGATGTTCAAGACGGTGATTGCTTTTATATGTTCTCCGATGGATTCCCTGATCAAATTGGGGGGCCAAAACAACGGAAATTCATGTCGAAAAACTTTAAGAACTTAATTCATGAAAACCATAAGCTACCTATGCCTGAGCAAAAAATAGTCCTTCAAAAATCCCTTAACGATTGGCGAGGTGATTCTATGCAGGTAGATGACATTTTAGTGATTGGTTTTTCTCTTTAAAAAGCGCTTAAAATAAAATCTACACAAAAAAGATACTTCACTAGAGGAAATAAAACAAAATTCAAAGTTAACAAGCAACCGGGTATTTTTAAATACTCGGTTACTTTTTATATAAAATTTGTTGAGACCTGAATATTTTATATCTAATCAGCTCCTTTAATTACTCCTTTAATCTCATTTTTAAATTTTTCCAGCTCTCAGCTGATAAAACAATTTCTTTTTTCAGTATTTTATTACTCGTGTAATTTAAAATATAAATAGCTCTATCTTTTGAGGCCGGATGTGTGCTGATCCATGATAAGTATTGAATTACTTCACTTTCGTTTACAGAAAGTTTGTATAGAAAGTTTGCAAATGGCTCAGGATCAATATTTGCTTTAAGCAAATAATCTACAGCCTGTAAGTCTGCTTCCTTTTCCAATTCTCTACCAAAAGCAGTAGATGAAAGCATTCTTGCAGTTTCTGAAATTATTTCTGAGCTATTATTTCCAGTTGCCATTGAAACCAAAACAGAAAGCCCCACTTCATTAATTAGCTTTTTCATTACATGATTAAGCTCTATATGTGCTATTTCATGACAAATTACTCCACTTAGCTCTTCTTGATTTTCACATGCCAATATTAAACCGCTGAATAAAATAAGATGACCATTTGGTAAGGCGAAAGCATTAACTTCATCTTTTTGTAATACATGCAGTTTAATAGATTTTCTATCAATAAAGTTTTCAGTACATATTTTATTTAATATGCTATCAATTGAATGAATTACCACATGGCTTTTATTTTCCCTTTCAGTCTTTTCAAAAATTTCCCAAAAAAGGGTTCCCAGTTTTTCTTCCGTTTTTTCAGTTACTTTTTCAACCTTTAAAAGTGTAGTCCAATCAATTTGTCTCAATACAATCAAGGTTGAAAAAAATAGAAATACAATGATTAAACCTTCTAATAATATCTTTTTCATGTTTACGATTTACAAACAACATTAGTTAAAGTACCATAAAACCACCATTCAATATGAATTCCTTTACGTGACTGAATAGCTGTATAAATAGTCGCTATAAATTCAGTTAGATTAAAAATAAATGCGGTTATTATGTAGGCAATATAATGGTTGTTTATGGTTTCAGAACTGAAAATTATAGACACAGTCCACCAAAAAGCATAACTATTAATAAAAAGCATTGAAAACTGTGACAGTAAAGCCTGAGTACAATGCCACCTAACAAAATATGTTCCCTTTCTATTTCCGATATAAAAAAATAAAGTTGCCAATAAATTAATAATGGGTAAAGGCAAACCTGCTATCAAAGCAATTAAAGACATAAGATAGCTATTCGAAGCTTTTTCGGCTTCATGTTCACCAGGTTCGTAAGCAAATTTCGTTACATTAATCATAGTTCCTTTGTGATATTCCAAATCCAATTTATAATAATAAGCAATACAAAAGGTATAGCAATTAGGGGCTTCCTTAAGTTAGTCTCCATTTGATTATAAAAATTTAATAGCGTTCTCTTTTTAAATAAAAGATCAAAAATAATCCATACTGGTGCAAAGAGCATAATTAAAGCAACAAGCAACCCTAATGGATTAACATACAGTGCTTCAATGAATTTTCCTTTCAATAATAAAACAACCGATCGTGTTGATCCACAGGATGGGCAAGGTATATTTGTTACAACTTTAAACGGACAAAGAGCTATAGATTCACTTTCAAACTTATCTGTAGATATTCCGTAAAACAACCATATATACCCTGCAACGCATGCTATAAATAAAATCAAATATAGTTTACTCCTTTCAGGAGACATTTCTACAATATTTGTTGTATTTTTTGTATGTTTTTTTCACGAGTTGCACCCATAATCATGAACCAATCAATAATAGTCCAGATACCTAAGCCACCACATGTTAAAAGCTTACCAATTCCCATACCTGTATCGCCAATAAGAAAGCGATCAATTCCAAAACTACCTCCAAGTAATGAGACAATTATGCTTACCGTTGGATCTTTAAACTGCATTGTTTGAACAATCGACCATTTTGAATCATCTAAATCTAAAAGCCTTTCTCTAATTTGAGTTACATGATGACTTTCAAAAAATTTGCCGTTTGACATAATAAACATGTCTACTTTTTGTGCTTCCATTATTTATACTTTTGATTAGAATAATTTCCCTACTCATATGGCTTTTCAGTATCGCCCCGTTTTTTTTAATGGTGTCGTGACTCCATTTATTTAGATTATTTTGTTTTTCAAGAACTGCAAAATGTAAACTATTAAAGCTTATTTATCTGACAGTTATAACTCGTGGTTATTCGTATTACCAGGAAAAATTAGTTGTTTAACACATGCAATATAAAATATTTTTTTAAGGTATTTTTTCAATCAAACATTTTTTTATTTAATAAGTACTTTTGGGGTTGTGCTGATT
>JAQICC010000304.1 GCA_027858735.1 Salinivirgaceae bacterium | reverse complement strand
GTCCTAAAATAGAGGGAGTTATGAGAGTGTATCCACAGATAGATGAAAAATATCTGCGCTAACCCTTATAAAACTTCGTTTTCTTCAAGTAAGTTCCGTTAAAGTTAGGAACAGATGTTTCGTTAATCAATAAGCTGCTTAGGCTTGCATCATCGGCAGGAACTATTGAAGTTGTAAATCTGATGTCGTCGAAATAAACGATGCTCTCAACGGTTCTATCAATCATATCGACATGGATTGCTATTTGATCATAAACTCCAACACCTGGAGTTAATGAGTTAGAAAAATCAAATGTAAGTTCTTCCCATTCATTAATTTTTGTATTCGTAGCTATTCTTGGAGCTTCTCCCCAGTTTGTGCTTGAGCTTAACTTAACACCAACAGGACCAATAGTTGATTTGTAAACCATCATTTTAATTATACAATTCTGGTCAGTAAGTGAAAATTCACCAATTTGCGATGCTACACCAGGATTATCTACTGGATGAGCCGATGCACAACCCGCATACATACCATAACTACCGTCACCTGCAGCAGCAACAAATTTGGCCGCCGAAGCCGAAGTGTTAATTCCATCCATAGCTGGATTAGCTGCAATCTCAAGCGCAGGAGATGGATCACCATTTTCAAAGGTTGTCCATGTCCAATCTGCTCCATGCTCGCCAACTTCAAAAGTAATCGGGACATTTTGAGCAAATGAGCTTGCAACAAATACTGTTAATGCAAACAGAATAAAAGTTAATTTCTTCATTATTTTGTTTTAAAGATTCATACTACTAACAAAAGTACTTGAAGATTAAAGTATTGCATTAAAAACGCACACTGTATAAACACCTAAGCAAGGTTTTTGAGTACTGCAAATATTCGGCAATTAATTGTTAATATGCTTACAGGGATATTTTTATGAGAAGTATTTACTCGTATTTCTTTATGTAATGCTGCTTGGGTATTTTAGCTCCATATACCATTTTATGAAAAATAAAAAACCGAAGCAAAATCATCTTGCTTCGGTTTAATACTCAATAATTCCAACTTAAAATATGAGATAATATATTTAAAATAAACGGCAAGTATTACTCATTAAGAATAATGCCATTTATGCATTTATTGTTTTACTATTTTTTGAAAGCTCTGTTGTCCAGTTCTAAGTGTAATTGTAACAAGATAAGTTCCGTTATTCAATTTGCTTAAATCAATATTAGTAGCTGATGAATTTAAAGAAATGGACATTACCCGTTGACCCGTAATTTCATATACTGCTATTTCTTGAATTTCTGTTCCGCTTTGAATAAATAATTGATTAATTACAGGATTTGGATAAAGTAATACTTGACTTAAATCGTCTGTATATACAGATGTATTTAAACAATTATCTCCAACCGTATATGATAACTCTTTTGTTACTGACAATCCTCCTTCAAAAGCAAATTTACATGCCAGTTTAAGAACGGTTCCTTCCGTTTGACCCGATAAGGTCGTGCTAAACACACCATTATTATTTGTCATTGCAGATTCTACAAAATCAGACGTCGTATTCCAAAGAAAAGCCTCAACCCCCGATTTATCATCGAGCAGTTCAAATGTAATGTTTACATCACTACCTGAGGTTTCGAAACTATAATTGTACCCCATTGTGAATGCACCCTGCGCAGCATCTGCTAAAGTACCGTTACATGCCGTATTTGTACTTTCCAAAGTAGATGTACTCAGTTCAATCGGATTGTTTGCTGCTTGGTTGCCCGAATTATCAGAAACCGTAACAGAGAAAGAATAATTTGTATTTGGTTTTAACGCATAAGCAACATAAGAAATAGCTACACCGGACTCCGCAGTGGCGCTTTTTGTAGTTCCACCATAAGTGATATTATAAAGAAGAGCACCTGAATTATCGTTTGCATTTAACAGCAATTCAATGGAAGTTTGTGTAATTTCACCAAATGTTGCTGTAAAATCGCTTGGGTTTTCATTATCCGACTCACAATCATCGCCTACCGTATATGAAATGTATTTTGTTACAGCCTGACCACCTGCAAAAGCAAATTTACAAGCCACGCTAATAGTAGAACCTGGGGTTTGACCAGTTAAAACGGCTGAGAAAATTTTACCTTCTACATGATTCATGGCCTGTTCAGCGAAGGGTGATTCTGTCCACAAATAGGCGACTAAACCATCTTTATCATCATAAAGCTCAAATGTTACAGTTACATCAGTTCCAACAGTTTCAAAAAGAACTTTGTATCCTACAGAAAATGATCCTTGTTGCGCTTCATCTGAATTTTCAGAACACGAAAGAACTTGTAAAAATGAAACTGTTAGGGGTTGCGATACCGAAACGGCTCCACCATCATCAGTAGCCTTTGCAGTAATGATGTACTCCCCTGTAGAACTTGTCCATTGCAGAGAATATGGAGCTGAATCATCGCTACCAATCAACTCATCATTCTGATAAAATTCAACTTTTTGAATGGTGCCATCTAAGTCGCTTGCATTTGCAGAAAGCGTAATTTCTTTTCCCTCAGGATAGGTCGAACCATCTGTGGGTGAGGTTAGCGAAACATTTGGTGCTATATTTTCTGTACTACTTACTATTACCAATACTTCATCGCTTGAAGTACGTTGATCGGGATTGGTAACTATAAGCTGAAAACGATAAACGCCTTCAACCAAAGAGCTAATTGTAGGTTCTGAAACAGCATTGTCTGAAAATTCGACGACTGATGGGCCATAAATCTGATTCCAAGTATAGCTTAGAGCTTGATTACCCGACTCGCTGCTTGCGGTTCCATTAAGTACTGTTGTGGCTGTTGGCCAAAGCACTTTAACATTATCACCTGCTGAGGCTATTGGAAAAGAATAAGGAACATCCCCTGTGCGGGCAAAAGTCATTTTTCCTAAATTAAATTCTCCAGCAGCAAATGAAATACGTAAAATATGTTCGCCTATTGTTAAAGGAATATCTTCAACTGTTTTTGAGGCCCAGACATCCCAAGTAGTGCTAGAAGTTGAAGGAACATTTATTTCGTTTGAAACAGAATCACCATCAACAGAAAGTATAAAAGGACCTCCGCCCGATGGATTTCCTGAAGCATACCTAAATGCAAATGAATACAGACCCGACTCTTCCACATTCATCGTATATTCTAACCATTCACCTGAAGAAATATGTCCTACATATTTGCCTTCAGAATTGTCATTAGTAGCATCAACATATTCATCGGTTCTATAATCTTCATTGTTGCTTTGAGAAACATCATAATAGGAAATATCCTGACCAACTCCACCTTCAAATTTATCGTAATTTCCTGCCTCAATAACACCAGGTATGTTAAATGCGGCACCTAAGAATGGTACTTGCTCACCTACCTGTACAGCAATAATGTTTGATACATTAAAGTATTCGCCCTCATAAATTTTTGCATATAAGCCATGAACACCAAAGGCTAAGTTTTCAGCCTTTAAGGTATACGGACTTTCAGTTTTTGTTCCAATAAGTTTATTGCCATTATAAAATTCAATTTTTGTAATTCCCGTCCCTGTTGCTTCTAATGAAAGGTTTACGCTTCCATTTGCATAAGCTCTGGTAAAATCAGAACTTAAAACGCCTGTTGCATTAATATCTTTATTTGTTGTCATTTTATTGGCGGGAACTAAAAGCTCATAACCATCAGAAAATGTAACCGTTATTGGGCTGTTTGAATAGTTGTGTGCTACGTAGGTAATTACGCCATCCTTATCAAAAGTAGCGGCAACCGGGTAGTCTGCAGTTATGGTTGAACTTACGCTTCCAACAGCATTCATGGAGTGCAACCAATGGTAAGTTTGTGCATCAGATATACCAAATTTTAACGCACGATCAGGATTTGAATTGTACATATCAATTGCTGTTTCAGGATCAATAAAGGCCAAATATTCCCACATTACATCGTGCCAAAGGTTAGGATTTTCTTCGTTGTTAAGAATGCCTGTATTTGCTTTTATTTCATTCCACAACTTTTCAACATACGTTTTATTGTGGCCTAAATAAAGCGAACCTCCATGTATGGGATACATTTCAATGCCATAGGATGCTGCAATATCAGATGTCCAAAAAGTTCCATTATCGTAAGAATTACACCATACCCGTGAAACTAAGCTGTATTCTTGGTTTGCTTTAAAATTGCGTTCGTACATGTCGAACCAATATTCCTCAATAGCCGTTTGTTCCGTTGTATATAAATATATTCCCAAGTCTAGAATTGAGTCATTGCCTGTAATCGTTCCCCAATGTATTAATGATGAGTTGAATTGCATACTTTCTGAGGTCGATTCCTGATCGTTCCCTTGCGGGAAAGTTGCAAAACCATTTGCCCAACAATGTCCGGCATAAGGGCTAAAATTTCTTAAAAAAGGAAAAAGATCATCATTCCTGTTTGACGATGCTGCATCTCTAACCAGTAAATTAATCATAGCTCCCCATTCTTCAGCCCAACCTGGTTCAAATTGTTCCATAAATGCTGCAGCATGAATAAAGTAACCCCAATGAAAATGGTGATCATTCAAATTGCCATCTTGACCGTGACCAGCCGGATAACCGATCATAGCAGACCAATCTGAATTATAGTAAAACAGAAAAGCGATTTCTCCTGATTCAGCGGTCAGCCAATCTTCCAATCTTTCTTTTACTGTTGCAATCATTTTATCGCGCGCTTCCGTATTTCCCATTTGATCGGCAATACGTGCCGTTTGAATTAAACGGTTCATAACCTGACCTTCATTGTATGAATCGGTCCAAGTGGCCAAACCATCATTCTCAATCTGACTGATTTTTTTATCCAGTTCAAAAGGGCTAAAGGTTTCGCTATAGTTTGATAAATATGGTAAAGTTGGAAGAATACCTTTGTACGTATTTTCAACAATAAATGAATTTCCGGCCAAGGTTTTAAGTTCACCTCTTACCGATGTGTAACTGTATTTATCAGCTTGTGCAGAGGTTGATGCTAGATTTGCCCATTGGTGTGGTAATAACCCGATTAGCATATCGCTATCAGAACCTTCTTTCACATCGGTTGCTACCGTAAATGTAGTTGTCACCTTGGACGTACTTTTATCAACTGACCAGTCAGCCGTAGTGTTTGTAGGAAAAACATAAGCGTATTTCTTATATTCATTGGCTACGGTAGCAACATTACTTGCCGTTAATGGAAGCATGGCCATTGACCAATAATTTTGTCCATTTAAAGTAGAAGTATAGGTAGAGCCAGACTTAGTCCATGTGCTACCAGAGGGAGCATAAACCACAAAATCAGCATCGTAATGCGCATTTTCGATGATTAGCATTTCGTTTGAAATAGTTGCAGTTCCTGTATTTACTGTAATTTCTGCAACATCATTGTCGGCTTTTGTAAAATAAATAAAAGGCAGACCTATTCCGGTAGTAGCTTGAAAATTATATGTGCCATCATTCCAATCCAAAGTTACTGTCCAATCAGAATAATCTGAAACAGTAGCCCTGTCAGCATTCAAGTTAGAAGTACCTACTTGAATCGGATCAAATGCATCCCAAACACCCCAAGGAATATAACTTACAATTAAACCATTATTTGTTGTTTTTAAAGCCATTGGATAATTGAACATATTACCCGTATGATCTTCTTTAATTATAGCTGACCACCAGTCGTTGGTAGGTACCGGTTTGCCAGCTACGTTACCACTTAATTGTGGAGTCTCCGTTGGAAAGGAGTTTCTGGCTGCTGCATCAACACCTGGAAATACTGTAGTATAACTTCCACTACCCACCGATGTAATTTGCGAGAATGCAGTAAATGAGCTAAGCAATAATATGCTTAGAAATAAATTAAATATTTTGTTCATAAAGCAATATTTTTCGTAAATAATAAAAAGAAGTGTGAACGCATCATATATAAATGAATGTGATTTACGATTACTGTTTAAATTTTGTGCTAATGTATAGTTGTTACGAAAAAACAAAGAAATTTGGCATACAGTAAAACCACGTAATCGTTTTTTTTGAATACATAAAATATACTACAAAAAACACCTAACTGTCATAATATCTGTTAAATAAAATACTTTTATCTACACAATATGCTATTTGTTCATGTGGTAATAATCTATTTGCATGAAGTAATTAAAACTAGTAAATTATAATTTTTTTACTTGTAATAATACCCTCATTGTCAATAACAAGATTATAAAACCCGCTTTTTAATGTGGGTATTTGCAGTGTTTTATCCACAATAATACCTTGTGTAATTATTTGTCCTGAAATTGTAGAAATGTAATAGGGCCTGTTAACTAAATTGGCCAATAAAATTTTAATATTAACTATGTGGTTTGAAGGATTTGGATAAACTAAAATGTTGGATTCCTGACTTGAATTACTTATGGATAATTGAATTGATTTGTAAATCGTCTTAACTTCTTCAAAAGCCAATGTTTTATTTCTGTCAATGTCGACAATACCCCAATATTCTTCGTTGGCAGTAGCATCGTACGGAACACCACTACTAAAAGGGGCAATGCCTCCAATATCATGGACACTCGGATTACCAGCTTTCCACCATTCATCGCAAAATTCGAATAAAGTAACTCCTGAACAAATATCTTGCCTGTTAAAAATATTATTTAGAATGCTTTTGTTTGCATCAGCCTGAGCTCGTGGGTTTTCTCCTTCATCGTATCCGTTCATAGTAGCGGCCATATAACGGTCTCCACCAGTTTCAGCTAAATACATGGGTTTACTGCTTACATTTTTCCACTGATCAAATAAATTATTGTCATTGGCATTGGGGTTATCCCATCTGTAAATATTCATTCCCCAAACATCAACATCAGGGCATGCATTACGAGCTGCAGCATCGGGTAACTCGCCATGGGCAGTTGCTGTGGGGTGATTATCGTCCTCATAATGAGCTTCATCGGCAGCATTATTTAATGCCGTGTACCAATTGACGATGTCATTAGAAAACCACTCGGGGTGATAATTGTATTCATTGCCAAATTCCCACAATAATATAGCATTATGATTTTTGTATTTATTAATGTAATCGATGAACGAACCTGATAGTATATCATAATTCCCACCATTATTATAACCAAAACCCATAATTATTTTAATCCCTGCCGCATCAATTTCGTCAAGTACATCTTCGTTGTCAATGGGCGAATAAACCCGAATAGTATTAATTCCTGCTTCTTGCATTAAGGCCAAATCCTCAGTTAAAGTAGCCCAGCTTATTGTAGTGCTGCCCTTTGGTATGGGTTGGTAACAAATTCCTTTAATTAAATAAGGACTACCGCTAACTAATATTTGCCTGCCTGATACGCTTACAACGTCTGCTTTTAATGTTTTCGCATTAGCTAGTAATAAACATACACTAATAAGAAATAGAATTATTCTGTTCATAATGACTTCATTTTATGAGTTTCTGTTTGGTGAATTCTTATTAACTATTGGCAATAATATTCACCTGCCTTAACAACAATCGTTTCAATTAATCTGTTGTCCTTGTAAATTTTAACATCCTTATCTTCCTTGGTATGATTATAAATAAGGTAGGTGATTTCACCTGATTCGTTTTTGTACACAGCTGCTGCAGGCAAACTTGTATGATATCCTTCAGCTGCTTTACCATAGGTTAAAGTTGCATGACTTAAATAGTAATTCATTACTGCCTGACTCCCCCATTTCCAATCTCCACTTTCATTGTTAAACAATTTGTCTTGTATTTCTATAGCTCCTTGTGGATTAAAATTGGCATAGTTGCCTAAAATATAAAGCCCTAATTCGCAATTCATATTTAAAATGTTCTTATAAATATCGGTTGTATTAATTAAGCCCTTATTTACTCTCTCTTGTAGGGCACTTTTGAAAGCATTTTCCAAAAGTTTTTCATCTCTAGCCAAGTATGAACAATAGTGAGCACTTGGTACGCTTTGTATTCCAAAAACCCAGCCAGGATCTCTTGAAAACCAGGTATCGTGCATTAAGGCTCCGGCATGCAAAATGCCAACATATTTGTGGTTATAGGTTTTTGGAAAATTGTTGCCATAAAAATTAAAATAGTATTCCAGCGTTGTTTCCGATTCTAGCTTATAGCCCATAGCCCCAAGTGCGATAAGATTGCTGTCATTTAAAGCAAGTCCCAAATTAAACAAGCCAAACCACGACATTACAGCTTCTGACGTCGATTCTTGATCGGGGCCGGTTGTATAGCTCATGCCACTTGCCCAAGAGTGGCCAACATAAGGATCAAAAGTGCGTAGAAAAGGAAATTTTTCTTTTTCATTTTTGCCATCCCATCGTTCCCAATTTGCATAATTTTTAGCAATTAGTTTTACCAATTCGGCATAGTCTGTTTTAAAAGTTTCATCAACCATCATTAAGCGTGCTGCAGCAAGCACATAATACCCGTAATGAAAATGTTGATCGTTAAAAGCTTGCGAATCGAAACCAGGGGTAAATCCAATTAGTGCACCATACTGTGGATACCTGGCAAAAAATAAACCCGTATCCTGCGCTTCAATGGTATCGTATGTAAACCAATTTATTAATTCCTTTTTAAGGGCTTCTTTAAAATAGCCGTATTTTGAATGACCAATTCGTTTAGCAATCAACATCATAGTTGACAACTCATCGAGGGTTTTATTGTAAGTATTTATATGGTATTTTCCAATTCTAAAGCTATCCACCATTTGATTTAAACGCTCGTTTTGCTCAGGAGTCATATTTTGGGGTTTACCCAAATACGGAGGCATTCCGGTAAAAGCATAGTTAAAGGTAAATTTATTGCCAATAGCCGTATGCATTTCGCCAGTGTGTATGTTATAATTCGCACCATCTATAAATTTAACCGATGTTGTAGTTGTTCGATAATGGTGAGGTTGAAAAGACATAAGTGTGGCATTTCCATTGACTTTTGTATCAAGATTTTCAGTGGTAGCTAAAAATGTAGTAGCTATTTGTCCTTTTTCAATGTTGTATGAATATTCGAAAGTGGTATTAATAAGTTTGTTGCGAGCATATTTATCAAAGGTTTTTAAGAAGGTATTGTTGGGGAGTAACGATATCACAACATAATTTTTATCATCGGGAGTATTGAGGTAATAATTTCCGTCGATCTGTTCTAATAAAGTTCCCTTAGGGCAATGAATACCATAATATTTGGTTCCAATTTGAATTGAAAACAAGCAATCTAACACAGGAAAAGTGTTTATGGTATCTCCTTTGGCATTATAAACTACGCATTTGTTACTTGGTGTTATAACAGGTTTAACACCATTCAGTTCAATCCAAACCAATGGTGCTCCGTGCGAAATGGTAACATCCATATAATTGTTACGATCGTCTTCGCAGCGGAAGAGCATATTTAAATCGCCCCAATTGTAAGGTTTTGCTGAATGTGGCGCAAAGTTTATTGATTTATCATCGGTGCTACCTTTTATTTTAATAAAGTTATTTTTTTTGAGTTTTCCACCATCAAAACCATCTGGGTAAATAATTTTTATGCCTGTACTATCGGCAGAAACTGCATGTGGATACGCCCACATATCTCCTGCATATTGTGAAAATATAGCATCGGTCCACCAATCGTTTGTTGGAACGGGTTGCCCATGCATGTTTTCATGTATATAAAAAGGATAATTTTCTTGTAGTTCTTTATAGCTATATCGGTATGCACTCATGTTTTCGACTCCTTTAGGGGGGTATTCGGCATAGCTGGCATTACCAATGTTTATTACTTTTTGTGAATAACCATTAATAGTTAAAAGTAGTAGTAAGAGACTGGCAATTTGTTTTGTAACTGAAAATTTGAAAGTAGTCATGATTTAAATGCTTATTAAGTTTAAAAGGTTAATTGCGGATTTAATTTGCATAATTACGAATAATAATAATTTCTGTCGTCCTGAGATATACTTTGAAACCTTTCGTATACCATAAAAAACTATATTTAAATACTACACGTTTTCTATTTTGAATACATTACTAAAGATATAATACTTTAATAAACAATTGTTTATATACATATCTATGACATCAAAAGATTTTTGTAATTGGCTAAATTGTATTTTACGTAGATGAGAGTTTTTGAGGGGTGATATTTCTTATTTTATTGGCAAACCAGACAGAATTGCACAAGAGTTCGCTATAAAAGGTTGAGCGTTTAAGGCTAAATGATAAGAACTTAAACATTCGATCGAGTTTTCGCGCAAACACTAATTAGTGCCTGTCCATAAACTCACGTGTCTGAACCAGAAAGTTCGAATTCAAGGCGTGTGAGAAATTCAAACCGCAGAATACTAGCGTATTTGAGGATTTGGATTTTGAATAACAACAGCCTGCCCCGATTATTTCGGGGAGGAAGTCGGACTTTATTGACAGACACAAATTAGTATTTACAAGCCTTTATATGCCTCATCTAACCACGCCATTCTACTACTAAGCCAATCTTCTAAGTAATTTACTTCTTCCAGGTGTGTTTCATAAACAACAGCATTTGGCCAAATCCAGTTTCCAAAAACCTCCCATCGTTTATCATTTTCGTATTGTGCCCATTTGAGCGTAGTTGCTGTACTGTCAATAATATCAAGCAAATAGGTTTCGTTTTGCTTAAAGTATACAAATCGCTCCTTTACTTCAGAAACAAATTTTGGATCTTGAAACAATCTACTTATCCATGCATTATCTTTTATCCAAAAACCTTCAGGAAATTCAGCATCGGAATAATTTACGTTTCCAAAACCTAAATCAAAATCCCATAGTGGTCCCATTTTCAACTTCTGCCCAGTTACCAGGCTTAGGTAAATGCTTGAATAACTCCTTGCATCAACATTTTTAGCAATTTCATTAATTAGGTACCAATCAATAAAACTCTCTACATCAATATATTTACTATAGCCTATATCAGGATCGGTAAAATTATTACCAAATAGTGCATTTTCAAATGCTCCAATATAATCTTTAATGTAATTGTATTCAGCACTTTCAAACTCCGTATCTGGTTCTTTAATTTGAATGGTAAATTCATTACTTTCAAAAAACAAATCGTCGTCACTAAGGTGGTCTGGAGTATCTATCTCCAGCAAATATCCCGAGCCTCCTATATCTACCCTATGATCACCACCCTCTACTTTTGGGGTGATATTATATACCCCTTTAAAATCGTCATTTACAAAAACTTCGGCATATACACTTTCAGGTGTCCAATCAAGTTTACTCATGTATCCCATTTCAAAGCCCAGCCTGTTTCTCATAAGTGTTTTATCTGAATGCTCCGAAAGAAAAACCCATCGCTTGCTTGCTGCCATACCCAACATTTCGGTTTTAGAATTAAACTTTAGTTGATATGGTTTTTTTTCATGAAAATGCCAAGTAGAATGCCCTCTCCCTCGTATCTCCATTTCACCAGCATTATCCTTAAATTCTCTTCCTCCTACTATGGTCACATTACCTGGTATGTATTCCTCTTTCGAATCAATCTCAACTTCACTGTCGGTATAAATATAAACCATAGGCAAACCGGTAAACCAGGTAGCATCAACACTATACAACTCAACAATACCGTCGTGCGATTCTAATTTATAGGTTAAAATCTGACTAAAGTCATTTGCTGTAATTCCACTTTCCTGTATTTTATTATTAACTGTAACTATGCCGTTGGTTTCATTAAATGTGGCAACCAGATTTTTTATATCTGCTGTGTACGGAAACCTCCCCTTAAGTTTTTTACCAGAAGCTGTCAATATAATATCAGATGCAAGACCTGGATTATGCTCTTTTAAAAAAGATAAATCAAATGAAGTTTCTGGTGGAATAATTTCAGGATACTTTTCAATATCCTTTTCGCATCCAGAATTTATTAATAAAAACAGGATTGATAAAATAAAGGGATTTCTAGTTACTTGAGTTATATTCATATAGACAAAAGTTGGTTATTGTAACTGATTTGCTTTTTTTAGCCATTACACTGTTAAAAGCAAGAATAGGCAAAATAGCTATATTTAGTGCATATTTTTCATTATAATAAAGTTTTGCTTCAAATAATAGCAGATTGTTTTAGAAGCTGTTTAAATTTTATCCCTGCCTACCAGCAGGTAGGCTTAAGTTGGGTGTACGACAAATTTCCCTTATTTTACCCCTAGATCCCCTAAAGGGGACTTCGAAAAATATTGGCTTTTGTTGTCTTCCTTTAGGGTCGGGATAGAATAACGAAAGCCAATATTTT
>JAQICC010000283.1 GCA_027858735.1 Salinivirgaceae bacterium | reverse complement strand
ATATTAGCCATACGAATTTTGAATTATTTTTTAACGAATACTTTTGGGCTTAACAGTCGTATTGTATTGACGAACGTATATTATTATGGGATAAAGTCAGTATTTTTGTGATTTGTTTCTGTATTTAATATGATTTATATCTTATAAAATAGTGTTATACTTTTTATGGGTACTACGTACAATTGAATAAAATTGAATAAAATGAAAAAAATATTTTTTCTTTTAGTCGGGATTCAACTTTTAGCTTGTAGTTTGTTATTGGCTCAACGCGATACTGTATTTTGGTTCGCAGTTCCTGAAGTATCTTGGCAACATGTTGATGCTGAGCCAACTTTAATTCATGTTACTGCTGATAAATTAGCTGCAACCGTAACATTATCGATGCCCAAACAGCCTTTGTTTATAGCCCAAACGGTAACTATTCAACCTTTTGAGACACATACTTTCGATATTACAAGCTATGTAAGAGATGGTGGTGGTAATCATGATGATGATAACATTATTGAAAGTGGCTTACCTAATAAAGAAGGTGTTAAAGATAATCGCGGTTTTCTGTTAAGATCAACCAATATGATAACAGCTTATTTAGAACGCAATGTTACTAATAATCCTGATATTTTTGCCTTAAAAGGCGAAAATGGTTTGGGTAAAGAATTTATTATACCCTCTCAGGATTTCTTTTTTAATCATGATTTTTCATCGTCGCCCAGAGCATTAAATGCTTTTGATATTATAGCAACTGATACTCTTACAACGGTTAACATTACACCCCGAAAAGATTTAAAGGGACCAGAAGGTTGGATTGCTGGTGCAACCCATACGATTATACTTCATCGAGGTGAAACAGTAAGCTGTGTGGCAAAAGGAGAAGCCATTGCTGCCCACCTTGGAGGGTCAATTGTTACCTCTGATAAACCCATTGCAATTATGTGGAAGGATGATTCCGTTGAATCTGATGAAAGTACCTGTTATGATTTAATGGGTGATCAACTAATACCCACTAGTTTAGCTGGGTATGAATATAATGTTATGCGTGGGCAATTAGGACAGGATGCAGATGGAGCAAACTCCAATGAAAATAGTGAATTTGCTTTTGTTATGGCAATAGAAGCAGATACAGATATTACTTATACGGACGAAAATGGAAATTCATCAACAAATCTAGTAAATGTTGGGGATATTAATCGTAAATTACTTAATGCCGATCAGGTTCCTACCGCAGCAGGAACAACTACAGATTATTTACACATAATAGCTGATAAACCGATTCATGTATTTCATGTTACAGGCTTTGGTTGCGAAATGGGTGCAGCAATACTTCCAACCATTGATGGGTGTACTGGTTCGTTAGATGTAACTTTTAAACGATCAACCGATGAAGCTTTTTTTCTTACCATAATGACCAAGCAACCAAATATAGATTTTTTTGATATTTATATACCCGATGGATCAGCGACCATTCCAAGCTATCATCTTAATAGTTCTTGGTTTTCCCAAGTAGGTACAACCGATTGGTATTATTTGAATAAAACCAATAATAACAACAGGTTTTCAACAGCCCATACGGTTGTTCCTCATATAACACCTATACCACTTGTTCCAGATGATGTAGCTGTTAGGGTAAATAATACAAAAGGAGTTTTTCATTTAGGAGTTATTAATGGAGATGAAGATACCGGTTGTCGATATGGTTATTTTTCTAATTATGATTTTGATGAACCCAAAGCTATTTCTGATGATGCTAATGCCGAGCTTGATGGTCGTTGCTTGGGCGATGTGGTTCAGCTTGATGCATCGGGTGGTTTGGATTATCATTGGGAATGTACAAGCGACAATTCTTTTTCTGACCCTGATATTGACCGTCCGACAGTTTCGCCTGTTGATACGGGGGCGCATAGATATGATTGCACAATGAATACCCCTTGTGATGGGGTGCAAGTTAGAACAGTTGTTGTAACTATGTCGCCTAAAACGATAGCCAATTTTGATATGGATAAATTGAAGTGTTGTTCACCAGATCCTATTGCTTTTACTAATAACTCATTAAATGCTACTGATTATGTATGGGATATGGGTAATGGGCTGCTTTTAACAGATACAACACCAAACGATACCATATTTGAAAACAAAACAATGTTACCTTTCGATAAAACAATTGTCCTTACTGCTCTTTCTGAAAATTGCAATGACTATGTGACAAAAACCGTTAGCATTCGACCTGAAATTACGGCTAAATCTGCCTTAGTTTCAAAGTCTGGTTGCAACGAAGTAGTCGATGTTTCTTTTACAATAGATGGTTCTACAGGTCCTTATGTACGAGCTCATTGGAATTGGGGCGATGGAATTGAAGAGGATTTCTATGATCCTTCCACGGGCAATACACCTGTTTATCCAGCTTTACATGAGTATTCACACCAATATACAAACTTTACCGATGATGATACAACTTATTATGCCCAGGTTACGCTATATGACAATTTGAATTTATGTGTAGGTACCGGTACAATTCATGATACTGAAGTTTTAGGTGTTGCTCGGGCTAATTTTACAATATCTAATGATGCTGGTTGCTCACCACATATTGTAAAATTTACAAATACAAAAAGTGGTAGTGTTCCATTTACATGGACATTCGATACAGTGGCTTATTCCACTACAGCTACTACTGATACCACATTTAGCTTTTATAATAAAACAGCCGATCCCATTGTTTATAAAATAGATATGGAGGTTACTCGAGGTAGCTGCACGCATGATACTACGCAATATATTACAGTTTACCCAGAATTTACAACAACAATAGAAACCAGTGATCCACTAGAAGGGTGTCAACCGCATACCATTGAATTTAGTCAAAATACCTTACCTAATGTCGCTACGAACTTTGATTGGCTTGTTGGTACCTCAACGTTTGGTAGTACTTCAGGGCCTGAAAGTAAAACGTTTGAAAATATAACCAATACTGATTCGACTTTTAATATTCAATTAATAACTACGAGTGCTTACAATTGTAAAGATTCTTCGAATATATTGCCAGTTACTGCTTATGCCTTTATTGATGCTGGGTTTGCAATTGAACCTACTCAGGGGTGTTCACCTATTGCAGTACAAGTAGAAGACAATACTTTAGGTTATGCAAATGTCGTTACTCGCACATGGACTGATAATGCTAATCCGTTGCCCGATCAGGATGTGCATAATTTAAATTATACAGATACTTTCGGTTTGGTTCAGTATCATGAAATTTTATTGGTTAATAGTAATGGCCATCCTGCTTGTGATAGCAGCCATTCAGAAACTGTTACTGTATTTCCCGAAGTAAGCGCACAATTTACAAAATCGGCTGATACCATATGTCATAATACGGGTATTGATTTTACAAATACTTCGGTTTTTACCGGAGCCGGCACAACAATAGATAATACTACCCCAAATACAAGTTTTTATTGGGAATTTATTGATTTGAGCAATAATGATTTTACCAGTTCATCGCAGCAAAGTCCGAATAAGATTTTTAAAAATACTTCGGGTATTTTAAAAGCGTTTAAAGTTAAGCTTTCTTTAAACGTAAATACTTGTACCAATGAGTTTGTTGATACTATTTATGTACATTCAGAAATAAATGCCCAATTAAATACCGACGATATTGATGTGTGTACACCAAACCCAACTGGCATAACTTTAAATAATACCACACTTGGTGGTTTAACATTTACCTGGCAGTTTAGTGATAGTACAGCAACTGTAATACGAACCAATAA
>JAQICC010000096.1 GCA_027858735.1 Salinivirgaceae bacterium | reverse complement strand
TTCATCAAATTCCGTTATGATGAATTGAAATGCGGGTTACCCCGACATAGCCGAACCCAAATTTGAGCATCAAATTTGGATGTGAGACTTAGTCGCTGTCGGAGACCCCAATTATTCTTTAGAATAATTGGGGTTAAAAATTATACGGTTTAGATAAGTAAAAAGATAGGTGCTTTTTGTCAAATTTTATGAATCAATCAGGCTAAGCTATATATCAATAATTTAGTGCATAAGACTTAAACCCAATTGCTTATCTAGATAAATTGCTCTAAGTCGGGATTTACCGGAGCTTGCCATTAGTTGGCTACGCTTCTAATGACTAATCCTGGTTTAAAATAAAGTGTGAATTATTTGGCATAACTATTGACTAATATGTACTTTTGCATTTTTAACAGAAAACAACTGACACATTGTCGTTATAAGATATAATTATATGAATAACATGGAAGATTTTAATCTTGATAAGATATTGGCAAGTGAGAATGAAGGAGGAGAGGCTGAGTTTTTTCCAATAATATCAAATGAAGATCAAACGAGCTTAGATAATTTCAATTTCCCTGATTTACTTCCCATACTACCTTTAAGGAATATGGTATTGTTTCCAGGAGTAGTTATGCCCATAAATGTTGGCCGCGATAAATCGATGCATTTAATTAAAGAAGCCTACAAGAATGACAAAATTATTGGAACCGTCGCTCAAATTGATCCTAATATTGAAGAACCTAAAAAAGAAGACTTAAACCGACATGGAGTGGTAGCATCGATAATGAAAATATTAGAGATGCCTGACAATTCGACAACTGTAATTATTCAAGGGAAAAAACATTTTGCTGTGAAAGAGTTTCTTTCAGAGGAACCTTATTTTACGGCTTATGTAACCGGGCAAAACGAGCAAATGCCAAATGAAGATCAGAGTGAGGAGTTCGAAGCATTGGTTGGATCGATAAAGGATTTATCGATGAAAGTAATAAAACTATCCCCAAACATTCCTTCTGAAGCTGTGTTTGCTATAAAAAATATTGACAATCCTTTTTTCCTGATTAACTTTATTTGTTCCAATAGCGAATTAAAGGTGGGTGCAAAACAAAGTTTACTTGAGGAACCCAATGTATTTGAACGCAGCATTAAACTTTTGGAATTACTTTCAAAAGAAATACAAATGCTTGAATTAAAAGACGATATACAAAAGAAGGTTAAATCGGAGCTCGATACACAACAGCGCGAATTTCTTCTAAATCAGCAGATTAAAACTATTCAGAATGAATTGGGAGGTAACCCAGCTGATAAGGAAATTCATGAATTAAAGGAGAAAGCCAAAAATAAGAAATGGGGCAAAGAAGTTGCTAAAATGTTCGAAAAAGAAACAGACAAACTTCACCGACTAAACCCTGCTACTGGAGAATATTCAGTACAAATGAACTATTTGGAAACTTTGCTTGATTTACCCTGGAACGAATTCAGCAAAGACCGGTTTGACATGAAACTGGCTACTAAAGTTCTTGACCGTGATCATTTTGGATTGGAGAAAGTTAAAGATCGGATTTTAGAGCATTTAGCAGTATTGAAACTTAAAGGTGATTTAAA
Organism: Salinivirgaceae bacterium; assembly: GCA_027858735.1. Taxonomy (GTDB): domain Bacteria; phylum Bacteroidota; class Bacteroidia; order Bacteroidales; family SZUA-534; genus GH45. The sequence goes on along the minus strand of JAQICC010000096.1, from coordinate 7,565 downwards.
ATCGCCTATACTTTGCCTGTATGGACCTCCGGGTGTTGGAAAAACCTCACTGGGCAAATCGGTTGCTGAAGCTTTAGGTAGAAAATATGTACGTATGTCGTTAGGTGGTTTGCACGATGAAGCGGAAATTCGCGGACATCGCAAAACATACATTGGCGCTATGCCAGGTCGTATTATTCAGAATATGAAAAAAGCCGGATCGGCAAATCCGGTATTTATTCTCGATGAAATAGATAAGGTAACAAAAAATATGCATAGTGATCCTGAGTCGGCTTTACTTGAAGTACTTGACCCAGAACAGAACAATGCCTTTCACGACAATTACTTAGATATTGATTTTGACTTGTCGAAAGTCATGTTTATTGCCACAGCAAACACTGTTGGAGCCATAAGCCCCCCACTACGCGACCGTATGGAAATGATCGATGTTAGTGGTTATATTGTAGAAGAAAAAATTGAAATTGCCAAGCGTCACTTAATTCCTAAGCAATTAAAAAATCATGGTGTTAAATTAACTGCGGTAAAATTCCCTAAAAAAACCATTGAAAAAATTGTTGTAGGATACACACGCGAATCAGGAGTACGAGAATTAGACAAAAGATTTGCACAAGCATCAAGACGCATTGCTAAACGCATAGCCTTTGACGAAGAGTTTGATATAGAGATTAAACCAGAACATTTGGAAGAATTACTTGGCAAAACTATCTATAATAAAGAGCTATATGATGGCAATGAATTTGCTGGTGTGGTTACTGGCTTAGCATGGACCGCTGTAGGTGGAGATATATTATATATAGAAACCAGCCTAAGTCAGGGTAAAGGTAAATTAACCATTACCGGAAACTTGGGCGATGTTATGAAGGAATCGATTGTGATTGCTTTAGAAATTTTAAAATCGAGAGCTGCAAAATTTGGACTAAGTACTGAGGTTTTCGACAAATGGAATGTTCATGTTCATGTACCGGAAGGTGCCATACCTAAAGATGGCCCATCGGCAGGTATAACGATGACAACCTCTTTAGCATCGGCCTTTACCCAGCGTAAAGTTAAAAGCAGCGTTGCAATGACAGGAGAAATAACACTTCGCGGTAAAGTATTGCCTGTTGGCGGAATTCGTGAGAAAATTTTAGCTGCGAAACGTGCCAATTTGAAAGAGATCATTTTATCGGAGCAAAACCAAAAAGACATTGAGAATATTAAGCCCGAATATGTTAAAGGGCTGAAATTTCATTATGTAAAAACCATTGATGAGGTATTGGAAATTGCATTGTTGAAGCAAAAAGTAGAAAACGCTATTGATATAAAATAGTCTTTAGTCTACAGTCTTCAGTTCAATTACCGGACTTTAGACTGTAGACTGAATACTAGTGTCAAGTCAAGCATGATAATACGGGTAAATTAACCTTTATTCCCCCTTCGCCTCCCGAGAAATCGGGACAAGTTATCGGCACTTTACCGATGTAAAATCGGCACAGGCTCCCCAGGGGAAGACTCGCCCGCTTCCGCTTTGTAATTCTCTCCTGGGAGAGATGCCCGCAGGGCAGAGAGGGAATTAAATAATCCATAAAAACCCGAAACTTGATTCTTGACTTAACACTAGCTACAATAAAAAAAAATAAATTCTTACAACAGGCAATTCGCTAAAAATCAAAAAATATTTTCACCCCATGCCATACTCACTCAACCTTTTAATCAAGTGCTAATTATTATTTTGATTAAAAAACATACCATAAACCTTCAATATTAGTTAGATTTGCCAAAACATTTTATTAATGGTTAACCTTTCTGACATAAAACGAATTAACGAGCTAGCCTCGCAGCGTATACCCTTTCTTTTTATAATTGATTACAAGGGGGAAAATAGCATTGTTAGGAAACTTTCTGATGTTAATTCTAATGAGATTTTATATAATATAAATGGAAGAAATAATATTCCAACAGACTATAAAATTCAATATCAAAAACATTTTCTAAAAAAAAAACCGGTATCAATTGAAACCTATTCAAAGGCATTCACCCTTGTTAAAAACAATCTTACAAAAGGAAATTCATACCTCACCAACTTAACTTGCGAAACACCCATTGAGTGCAACTTAAGTTTGAAGGATATTTTTTATAAAAGCAGTGCCCTATATAAGCTTTGGTACAACAATGAATTTGTTGTTTTTTCGCCAGAAATATTCGTTAAAATTAAAAATGGCAAGATCGTGAGCAATCCAATGAAAGGCACTATAGATGCTTCAATTTCAAATGCTGAAATCGCCATTCTAAGTAATAAAAAAGAAGCCGCTGAGCATGCTACTATTGTTGATTTAATTAGAAACGATTTAAGCAGAGTAGCTACAAAAGTAAGCGTTGATAAATACCGTTACATTGACAAAATAAAAACCCACGAAAGCTATTTGCTGCAAGTAAGCTCTCAAATTAGCGGCAAATTACCCGCTGACTATCTTAATAATTTAGGCCATATAATAAACGAACTTTTACCAGCTGGTAGCATTACTGGGGCCCCTAAGAAAAAGACCGTAGAAATAATTGAACAAGCCGAAGGCTATAAACGCGGTTTTTATACCGGTATATTTGGCATTTTTGATGGAAAAAACCTTGATTCGGGGGTAATGATTAGATACATTGAAAATGAAAATGGCAAAATGATTTTTAAAAGCGGTGGTGGAATTACCGTAAACAGTACGCTTGAAGATGAATATAAAGAAATGATACAAAAAATTTATTTGCCGTTTTAGCAGCCTAGTATCAAGTCATGCTTGACAATACGGGTTAATATGCTAAAACCTTGGCTTAAAGATCAGGACAAGGTATAGGTTTAAACTTCTTTCTCATTTCAACCCCAAACTTATAAACCAATGCTATTTCATGCGCACCACCTGTATTTGTAATTAAACGCGACACGGTAAAATCGTAACTATAACCAATACTTAAACCCTCGTATTTATAGCCTAAAAGAATTGCTATAGCATCGCGTCGCGAATAATCTTTAACCAATGGCAAGTCGCGGTACCAAACACCCAGCATAATAGGATCGTAACTCCAATATAAACCTAAATCGAGCTGATCGGCATGGCCCTGATGGCGAAACGTTCCTGAAAAGGTAATACTTTGCCTTTGAGTGCTAATTAAGCGCTCTATTTTATACAAGCGATAACCACCAAACAGTGTATATTTTATGGGCTGTTTATTTATTACATCGGTAAAGGAAACATTCGGCATCATTAAATGGTCACCCGTTAACCCAACCCACATATTACGAGAAATAAACAAACCGGAAATTGTTCCATCAAAAGTTTGTACATTCCTCACCTCTGAACCCAATATAGGCGATGGACCGGAGGTTTCGAGCTGACTAGATAAAATTAGTTTTTCGAAATCGAGACTGCGCTGAGAATAGTAAAATCCAAGTCCGGGTCGAAAAAATGTTTTTCTATTTATTTTAATATTATAAGCATACAATAGCCCTGCTGTTAAGTTAGTATAATTGGCCGATCCCACCATATCGCTCATCACAATAACTCCTAATCCACTATTTAATGATGAAACATTATAGTCGGCCGCCAAACATGCAGTAGTCAATTTACCCGGCATTTTAGGCCACTGATCGCGGTAATTTACTGACACCCTAGCCCCCTCAACGGCACCTGCAAAAGAGGGTGACTGATATAAAGGATTGGAATAAAACTGTGTAAACTGGGGGTCTTGTTGACCTTGCACCAGTTTTACAGTAAGTATTATTAAAAGAGTTATTGTGGGGAAACGAAATTTCATTCTTATTTTCTAATTAAAGTAACATCGCCGGCTTTTTTAAAGGGTACATTGTTATTAAACTTGCCTTTTGTTTTCCAAAAGTACACATCTTGTCCCAATTCTGCACCACTATTTCCGTAGCGACCATTCCAACCCATATCAACATTATCGGAATGAAACACCTGCTCACCCCAGCGGTTAAATATCCATAATTGATATTCTTTCACCCCTTCATTATACGGATGAAACACATTATTTTCAGTGTCAGGTCGAGGATAAGCTCCATTCATTGGACTTGCTGAACTTGGCATAAATGCATTGGGGAATATAACAAACCCTTCACCGCTAACCTCAACTGCTGCCTGGTTTATAAGAGAATCTTTACAACCATGTAATGTGGTTGCTACAAGCTTTAAATCATAAACACCTTCGGCAGTATATAAATGCGATGGTTGAATTTCTGTTGAGTTTGTTCCATCGCCGAAATCCCAAAAATAAGAACTCTGATTTAATAGATAAGTCGTATTAAAAAACTGTACCGGCTGATCAGGCAACATTACAAAGTCAGGTCTAAACTCAAATCCCGGTTCCGGTAATGGATAAACATCAATTCTTGTAGTATCAATAAATAAACCGCCATCACCTTTTATGGTGACCGATGAAATATACAAACCCGGTTCTTCATAAATATAATTCGGATTTACCTCATAAGAATAGTCGCCATTGCCAAAATTCCAGGTTATGGAATCACTATATCCAAATCCGTATTTTACAAAGAAATCAATTTCTAAAGGCACACAACCCAACGGATTTCGTTCTATAATATTAATGTAGGGCTTAGGAGGATTAATGGTAACGACTTGCCATGTTTCATCTTCACAATGATCGCTATAAACTTTCATAGTTACTGTGTACGAAAAATCTTCTTCGCGTGGACCCCAACCATCATAGGCATGGCTATGCAATAAGTCTTCTCTGTGAGCATCATGCCCATCGCCATAATTCCAATCGAAAGTCCAAGGACCCGGCTTAACCAAATTACTAAAAGTAATTACTGTATCGGGATATGTTTTAACCGGATCAACCGCTAAAAATTCAGCATTGGGTGTTAAATAGACCGTAATATCCTTTTCTATCTGGCTATCGCAGCCATACGGTGAATTTGATACCAAGCGAACTGTAAAGGTGGTATCATCAACCCCATCGTTGAAAAAATTTACCGAGGGATTTTTAAGTTGCGAAGTTGTTCCATTGCCAAATTCCCAATTAAAGAGGGTTGTAGTTGCATTCGAAAGGTTTGTAAAATTTACGGCCAATGGTGAACAACCAGCATCTACCGATGGTATAAAATTTGCCTCAGCCTCAGGATATACATTTACCAACTGCACAACAGTATCGGTACATCCTTGATCGCTTTGTGCTATCAAGGTTACATATTTTATTCCCGCCTTATCGGTAGCATTAATATAATCAATCGATTCGGTAGTTAACTCAGTTCGAGTTGTAGCTTGTGCTCCCTTATCAAAATCCCAAATAAATGTAAAGGGTGAAGAATACTTCGATGTATTTTCCAAAACAGCCTCTAGTGGGGAACATCCCCTATCTAAAATTGGTTTTATTGCAGCTAAAGGCTTGGGGTAAACCACTACCGTTCTTTGAATTGAATCGCTACATAAATAGCCCGTAGTGCTTATTAATTTTACATTAAAGCTTTCATTGTCATAATAACTACTGTTATAATACGCATGCGATAAGGTATCTTCTACCGAAGTGGCTCCATCGCCCAAGCGCCAGTAATAGCGACCGTCGGCATCGTTAATACCATTGTTTTTAAATGTAACAGTATGCGGATGGCAACCCTCAAAATCACCACCTATTGCTGGTGCCGAACGTGGGTATACTTCAAGAGTTTGACTTGTTTTTTTAGTACATTCTCGCTGATTTTCCACTTCAAGCGCTATGGTATATTGCGCATTTTGCATCAATTTATCTTCATCGTAATTATAATACGTTAAACTGCGAATAGTGGGCTGCGAGTCTTCATCGATATTGGTATCATCGCCAAAATCCCACGACCAGGTTCCGTTACATGTCGATGAATCGGTAATTTGCACATTAAATGGATGACAACCTCCCAGTAATTGATCGGCCTTAGTTGATTTTCCAAACCCCCCTTTACTATCGGCCTGAATAATTCCGAATTTGGGATTCAAATACGAATAAACCGTTACGTTATCGTTAATGCTTTTTACGCAACCCGTTACTTTTTGGGTAGCTGTTAGCGTAACATCAAAAACCTGATCGCTGTTTTCAAAATGCCCGAATACGTGGGTTGGCGATTCATCCGATGATGTTTGTTTATCGCCATAATCCCATAAATAATTGGCTATACCCGTACTTTCATTTTCGAAACCAACACTAAGTGGGTTACAGCCTTCATATGTATCATCAACAAAATTAAATTCCGGAATTAATTGAGGATACACCTCGAGAGTTCGGGTCGCAGTATCTGAACAGCCCGTTTCAGTATCCTCCGATATAAGTTTAATGGTATAGGTTTGTATATCTTCATATTCATTATCAAACTCAAATTGGAAAGGGGATTTGTCCGTAAAGAGTTCCCTATCAATACTAAAATCCCATTTAAATTCATTGCCATTTAATGCGGTTAACGGATAGGTGAAATCAACATTAAAAGGCGTACAACCATCATAACCCGCCTCTTTTTTAAAAGTAAAGTCGGCTATAACTTGTGAAAATGCTGTTACTGGTTGTTGAGCCACGTTTCTACATGCATTAATATCGTCAACGGTCAACCTAACATCGTAAATAATACTATCGGAGGTTAAATTTTCAAATTGATGATAATGAACATTAGATGTGTCACCAGAAGTATTGTTATCTATATAATTCCAAACATAAGTTAGATCGTATCCGGTTGAGTTGTTTGTAAATTCTGAGTTTAATGGAGAACAACCTCTTTCATTATTGCTAACTGTAAAATCGGCCACCACCGGAGGATAAATAGTTATGGGGTAAGAAACACTATCGTTACATTGCGGATGATTGTCATCCATAACCACTAATTTTATGGTGTAATTTGCTAAACTATCGGCGTAGGGACTAAAATGATAAAACTCATAGTAAATATTTTTGGTAACTGTATCCATGCCATTTCCATCAAAACCAAAATCCCAACGATAAAGCGTACCATTTAAGGAGCTATTCTCTAAGGCAACATTAATTGGGGAACACTCATTGGGTTTACTGAATGAGAATGCAGGTATAATTTCCGGAAATACCGTAAGCAAAGTATCATGCAAATTATTACAGCCTAATTCGTTAGTAGCTGTTAGCGTAACGTTATAAGGCTTATCGGTGGCTGTTTTATTTTCAAATTCGCGCGGCACCGGAGTTGTTAAACTGCTATTTTCACCATTGGCAAAATCCCAATAGTAGGTAAGCGCATTGGTGGCATTGCCGCCCGTTGTTAAGTTAGCCAGATTAACAGTTAGGGGTCCACAACCTGAAATAACATCGGGTTCAATATGGGGTACAATATGCGGATATACATTCAATGTTAAAGAATCGGTATTTGAACAGTTTGAAGCAGTTGCTGTTAAATACACTTTTGGATGAATAACAGCATTGGGGTCAGTATTATCAACTACATAGGTAACCGGACTTTTATTGGTTCGTATTACAGTTGCTGTACTATCACTAAACTGCCAGGTAAATGTTAAACCACCAAGTGTGGTATTATTTAAAGTTATGCCAGTTGGGTTTGGTGTACACACATCAATATC
>JAQICC010000397.1 GCA_027858735.1 Salinivirgaceae bacterium | reverse complement strand
ATTACTGAACTTACAGGCTATAAACAAGATTACGATTTAATAAAAGGTTTAAAAGAAACCATTGACTGGTTCAGCAAATCAGAAAATTTGCAAAAATATAAAGCGGGAATTTATAATGTGTAGAGAGATAGTTGAGGTTGAAGTTGAAGTTGAGGTTGAGGTTGAGGTTAAGGTTGAGGTTAAGGTTAAGGTTGAGGCTTAGATTAAGGTTGAGGTTGAGGCTTAGAAAGGAGGAATATAGTGTATAAGAGTTTTAAGGAAATGCCGGTTTGGCAAAAAGCACATAATATGGCTGTTGAAATTTTTCATTTAACTGTTGATTTGCCGAGATCAGAAGATTATGGTTTAACTTCTCAAATAAGGAGGTCAGCAAATTCTGTTCCAGCAAATATTGCAGAAGGCTACGGGCGTAAAACAAATAAAGACAAAGCGCATTTTTATATTATTGCCAGAGGCTCAGCGTTTGAGACTCAAAATCATTTGGTTTATGGTAATGAAGTTGGCTATTTTGAGAACGAAAAAACAAATAAACTGTTAAATGAATATTCAAAACTAATTCATGAATTGAACAAATTGATAAGTGCAATAGCCTCCTCAACCTCAACCTCAACCTTAAATACAAAATAGAACATGATTAAAACTTATAGTGATATTACATCTTACATTAGGGAACTTTATCAGGAACCTGAAGCATTTATCCCTTTACATGCGCCTGTATTTTTAGGGAATGAAAAAAAATACCTTGAAGATTGTATCGACAGTACATTTGTTTCAAGCGTAGGTAAATATGTGGACCAATTTGAGGAAAAGGTTGCAGCCTATACCGGTGTGAAAAAAGCAATTGTAACTGTAAATGGCACCAATGCATTGCATTTGGCTTTAAAAACAGTCGGCGTTGATTACAACACCGAAGTAATTACCCAGCCTTTAACGTTTATAGCAACCGCCAATGCAATTTCATATTGCGGTGCAAAGCCGGTTTTTCTGGATGTTGATAAAGATACGCTTGGATTATCACCAAAAGCTTTAAGTGATTGGCTTAGTGAAAACGCAATGTTTGATAAGCATACAAAAAAAACCATAAATAAAAAGACCAAACGCATAATCACGGCCTGTGTACCCATGCATACTTTTGGTTTACCTTGTAGAATTGACGAAATTGCAACAATTTGTGCTGCACACAATATTCCGCTTGTTGAAGATGCCGCAGAAAGTCTGGGGAGTTTTTATAAAGGAAAACACACAGGAACGTTTGGTAAAATTGGAGTTTTAAGTTTTAACGGGAATAAAACCATAACTACTGGCGGCGGCGGTATGATACTTACCAATGATGAAACGTTGGGGGCACATATTAAACACATTACAACACAGGCAAAGGTATCGCATCCATGGGAGTATGCTCATGATGAAATCGGGTATAATTACCGTATGCCAAATATTAATGCAGCAATTGGTGTTGCTCAAATGGAAAATTTGGTTAAAATCATTGAAAACAAACGTCAAATAGCATCTGAATATCAACATTTTTTTAGAGATTCACAGATTAAATTTATTAGTGAGTTTGCAAATGCAAAAGCAAATTATTGGTTAAATGCCATACAATTTGCTGACTATGCGCAAAGGGAAGCCTTTCTTAAATTCACAAATGAAAATGGGGTGATGACTAGACCAATATGGAAATTAATGTGTGATTTACCAATGTTTCAAACAGCTGAAACAGATAGTTTAACGAACAGTAAATGGCTTGCAGAAAGGATTGTGAATTTGCCAAGTAGTTACAATAAAAAACAAATAAAATGAAGGAAATTATTTTAATTGGTGGAGGTGGACATTGCAAAGCATGTATTGATGTTATTGAAACGACCGGCTTGTATCAAATTGCCGGCATCATTGATACAAAAGATAAAATTGGCGAAAAAGTATTAGGTTATTCCATTATTGGATGTGATGATGACATCCCGAAATTATCAAAAACATATAATTATTTTTTCATTACGATAGGGCAAATTGGTGAACCTAAATTAAGACGGCAACTCTTTGTAAAATTAAAAACACTAAAATTGACCTTACCTGTAATTATTTCGCCTCATGCATACGTTTCTAAACACACCATAATTGGCGAAGGCAGTATAATTATGCACCATGCATGTGTAAATGCCGGTGCAAGTGTAGGCGAAAACTGTATTATCAACACAAAAGCATTAATTGAGCATGATGCAACTATCAATAATCACACACACATCGCAACGGGCGCAATAATAAATGGCGGCGTTATCGTGGGTGAAAATTGTTTTATTGGCAGTGGAGCTGTTACAAAGCAAATGATTAAAATACAGGCAAATCAATTTATTAAGGCACATACAATTGCAACATAATGAAAACCATTGCATTTTTCACAACTACCAGAGCTGAATTTGGAATTTTAAGTCCATTTATCCGTAAAATTGCGGAAAGTGAACAATTTAATTATCAACTTTTTGTCGGTGGTGCCCATTTATTGCAAGCACATGGGAATACGCTTAGTGAAATCAAGCAAATGGGTTTTAAGCCACATGATTATTTTCCATATGCTCCTAAAGAAACATCAAAATATCACATTGCTGTAGCATTAGCTGAACAAAGTAAAGCAATAAGTAAGCTTTTTGAAAGCTATGATTTTGACTATGTCTGTTTGCTAGGTGACAGAATAGAATTATTGCCAATTGTACAAACAGCAATTGTTTTTAAAAAACTAATAATACATTTACATGGCGGTGAAATTACAGAAGGTGCAATAGATGAACAGGTGAGACATATGATTACGAAAGCTGCCCATATACATTTTGTTGCCGGAAAAATGTATGGTGATAATTTAGTGCATATGGGTGAGGAAACATGGCGTGTTTTTAACACAGGTGCCCTAGCAGTAGATAATATGATTCAAATACCGTGCAAAGAAAAGGCTGTGCTTTTTGCAACATATGGTTTAAATCCGGAAAGAAAAACAGCTTTATTAACTTATCATCCGGTAACTCTTGAAAATAAAATAAGCCATGGGGAACAGCTTGCTAATTTATTTTCTGCTTTGGACAAAACTGACCTGCAGATTATGATTACAGCACCAAATTTAGATGATGAGGGAGATATTTTAAGAAAAATCATACAAGAAAAAGTGGATGATAAAAAATACTTTTTCACTGCATCATTGGGCATGAAAAATTATCTAAGTTTCATGAAACATGCAGAGCTTGTTATTGGAAATTCATCCAGTGGAATTATTGAGGCACCCTATTTTAAAATACCCACCATTAATATTGGGCAAAGGCAAAGTGGTAGATACAAGCATTGCAGCATTATTGATGTTGTTAATGATAGGGAATTGATTTTTAATGCGATAAACCATGCATTAAGTGAAGCTTTTCAGAAAAAGCTTATTAATATGGAATATGAATTTGGAAATGGCGATGCTGCCGATAATATGCATAAAGCATTGTTGTCGCTGCAAAAAAAAGATGATTTATTAATTAAAAAACTGATGCACAATGCAAAATGAATCAGTATTTATCATTGCAGAAGCCGGAGTAAACCATGATGGAAACATTGAAACGGCAAAAAAACTCATTGATGCTGCAAAATATGCGGGTGCTGATGCTGTGAAGTTCCAAAGCTTTACTGCAAAAGCCATTGTCGTTTCAAATGCACAAAAAGCAGAATACCAAACAAAAAACACTGGAAATGATGAGTCACAATTTGACATGTTAAAACGGCTTGAACTTTCATATGACGATCATCGTACATTAATGGATTATTGCAAAAAAACAGGCATCCGTTTTCTTTCTTCCCCATTCGATTTAGATAGCATAATGCTATTAAATAAACTTGGTCTTGATATTTTTAAAATCCCTTCCGGTGAAATTACAAATTATCCTTACCTTGAAGCGATAGGTCGCTTGAATAAAGCCGTAATATTGTCAACGGGGATGGCTTATTTGCATGAAGTAAAAGATGCATATGAGCTGTTAATTAATGCAGGAACAGAAAAAAGTAAAATCAGTTTATTACATGCAAACACAGAATATCCCTCCCCTTTTTCTGATGTTAATTTGCTTGCAATGCAAAGTTTAAAACATGCATTTAATGTGAATGTGGGTTATTCTGATCATACAATCGGAATTACCGTACCCATTGCAGCTGTTGCAATGGGAGCTAATATTATTGAAAAGCATTTCACGCTTGAAAAAAATGCTTCTGGGCCTGACCATAAAGCCTCATTGAATCCTGAAGAGTTAAAACAAATGGTTATTGCAATCAGACAAACTGAGGCAGCACTCGGATCGGCGGTGAAAAAGCCAAGTGCTTCAGAAATCACGAACTTGCCAATTGTGCGAAAGAGTATTGTTGCTAAAAAGACAATACGTGAAGGTGAATTATTTACTGAAGACAATATTACAACAAAAAGACCGGCAACAGGCATAAATCCCATGCAATGGAAGCAAATAATTGGTAAAAAAGCAAAACGTGATTATAAAACAGACGATTTCATAAAAAATGATTAATTTCGAATTATGTTTGATTATAACAATTTAATAATAAATGAGAGTGATAATGTCAGGCATGCAATGAAACGTTTGCTTGATATCCCACGTGCACTGACGCTATTTGTTGTTGATAAAAATGAAAAACTTATAGGTACACTGACAGACGGCGATATTCGGCGTGGATTTGTTTCAGGACTTAGTTTAGAGGACACTGTCAATAAGTTTATGTTTAAGGATTTTGCGTGTTTAACGCGCTTATCAGACATGTCTGAAGTTAAAACATTAAGAAAACGGGGAGTCAAATTATTACCTGTAATTGATGAGAAACATCGAATTTCCAAAGTGTATGATTTAACAAAGTTGAAATCAATCCTCCCTCTTGTTGCAGTTATTATGGCCGGCGGCAAAGGAAAACGCTTAAAACCAATTACCGACAGCATCCCAAAACCCATGATTAAACTTGGAAATAAACCAATAATTGAACATAATATTGATCGTTTAATTTCCTATGGCATTGAGACCATTTACATTTCCGTGAATTATAAAAAAGAACAAATCATGGATTATTTTGGGGACGGAAAAAACAAAGGAATTTCCATCCGTTATATTGAGGAAGATAAACCCCTTGGTACAATAGGCGCATTAAGTTTGGTTGAACAATTTGAAAGCGATGTTTTATTAAGTAATTCAGATTTATTTACTAATATTGATTACGAAGATTTATATTTGAATTATTTAAAAAAAGATGCAGACATGGCAATTGCCTCAATTCCATATACTGTAAATATTCCTTACGCAATTTTTGAAGAAGAAAACAACAAAATTAAAGGGTTTAAAGAAAAACCCTCAAACACGCACTTCGCAAATGCCGGCATTTATATTATTAAAAACAGTTTATTAAAGTACATTCCAAAGAATCAGTTTTATAATACAACCGATTTAATGGAAGCGTGTATTACTAATAAAAAAACTATAATCCATAATCCGATTATTGGCTATTGGATAGATATCGGGAAAATGGACGATTTGAAAAAAGCTGAACTAATTGCAAAGCATCTCTAACTATGATAAAATTAATAGCAGAAACAGCATGGCATCACGAAGGTGATTTTGATTTTATGAAAACCCTCGTTGAACGTATTGCCAAAAAAACAAAAGCGGATTTCATAAAACTACATATTACTCTTGATTTTGAGGAGTATATGCATAAAGATCATCCTGCTTATAAATTGCTTAAAGGCATGTTATTCACAGCGGAGCAATGGGAAACACTAATACATATTATCCTAACCAACGATAAAAAACCAATGTTGCTGTACAACGATACTAAAGCAGTAAGATTTGGGCAAAAATATAAACCTGAAATTATTGAAATACACTCTGTTTGCTTAAATGACACAAATTTATTGCAACAAGTTAATAAGAATATTGCAAAAGAGACTAAAGTTGTAATTGGGATAGGAGGTACTGGAATTACTGAAGTAGAGAATGCAATAAGTTTACTTGATACGAAAAACGTCGTATTAATGCATGGGTTTCAAAATTACCCTACTAAATACAATGATATAAATTTTGGGAAAATCAGAAAACTTATGCGTTTATATCCCACATTTTCACATGGCTATGCTGATCATACAGCATGGAATGAACAAAACAATGCACTAATAACAATGATGGGTGCGGCACTAGGCATGGATTATATTGAAAAGCATGTTACAACACAACCAGGTACCGAACGAATTGATTGGCAGGCAGCAATAACTATTGACGATTTACAAACGATTAGTAATATGCTGGATGTATTAAAACTTGCTAATGGAAATGCTTCG
>JAQICC010000348.1 GCA_027858735.1 Salinivirgaceae bacterium | reverse complement strand
GAAACCATAGATGGGCACAGTCTTACATGAAATATATTTTCACCCAATTGGGTGAAAACGAAATTAGTGTTAATTCGTGTAATTCGTGGCCTCAAAGAATCCGCTTGCGGATTTAAGGTGACATACAAACGAAATTTAAATTGAATTAAGCGGCAAAAATATATTTTAAGGTGCTCCGAGTAAATACTTAAAAAATTCATTGAATTAGTATATTAGTAAAAAATCCATGCCCAAAGGACGTGGATAAGTTCTAAAAACAAAACTTAAACAGTTACTAATTCTTTTCTAACAAATACAAAACCTTAAGCTATGAAAATACTTACTTTTAAAAGCACTTTATTAATTCAATGAATTACTTCGTAGCAAGCTGACAAAGTAAAAAAAAGAATTCCTTTTTCTAACCATGCAAGCATTGTAGTACCAGCCGGCCAGCTGGCTAGTTAAATTCAGTTATCCCGATATGCTCTGCTATCGAGATTCCTGCCCGTTCCGTTAGGCGGGCATTCAATTAACCCCGAGTAATTGGAGTTAATTCATTTCATTCTTTAAACCTGAATTTTACGAATAAAAAAGGCCTCCGATCGGAGGCCTTTTTTTTATTTAAACCAACTAATTTATTGGTTTTTGTGGATTATAAGTGCATATTCATTTTGTCAAACTAAAGGCAGAGTTCCTTTCTATATGCAATTATCAGCCATTGTTTATTCTTATTGCTTAATTAAACGTTTAGCAAATTCACCTGCTTTAACAATATACATGCCTGCATCTAAACCTGAAATATCAAGCGTGGTTTCCGATGAGCTAATTTCACGACTTAATACTAAGGCTCCGGAGATACTATATATTGAAAGTTGCGATTTACCGGTTAGTATTCCAACATTTACAGTTAACATATTATTAGCCGGGTTTGGATACATGCTAATTTTTTGCTGTTCTAAATTATCGCTAATAGCCACAGTTGCCGATTTCTGAGTGGTTGATGAAATATTTAGCCAGTTAATGTTAAATCCGCCTGAAGCTGCATAAATAGCTATGTGCTGGTTTCCGGCATCTAGAGTTACCGTGTGTGAAATCGTTCTCCAAGTTTGCCATCCGTTAGTACTTGGTACATTTATTTGTCCTCGTAAGGTCGCACCTGCATTTTGCTCAAGATTAATTGAACCACCACCATTCTGACTTGCTACTCGGTATTCAACCAAGTATGAACCTGCTGCTGGGATATCAATATTTGCATAATCCATCCAAGAACCTGCATTTATCCAACCCACATTTAAACCACCACCTTCATCGTAACAAGTTTCAGTTTGCACATCGTTATGTGCAACGAAGCTTTCAGCTTCAATTTTTACTGAGAACGGAGGTTCCTCATTTTCTGTGAATGTCATGTAATCTAAGTTTGCAGCACCTTGTACAACTAATAATTGCATGGTTTGGGCTCCTACATTTATGTTTGCCGAGGTTGAAAAAGTACTATATGCAGCCCAGTCTCCTGTTGAGTTAATAGTAATTGATCCTACAGTTGCACCATTCATTAATATGTCAAGAACACAAGCTGAACTAGCACCATTAGACGATGTAAATACAATATCGTAATTTGCTGATTTGGTAACATTTACTTCGTAATCTACCCAATCTCCTGGATCTAAATAACCCAACACATCTCCACCATCATCAATACCACTAATGTTACTATAATCTTCATTTTGAATAACTCCTGGTATTGCATTGGCTGTTGATTCACTTACAGTAACAATAACCTCATCACATATAGCACCAACACAAGCTGAAACAGTATGTGATCCTTCAACACTTGAAACAAAAACACCTTCTGGTGCATTTGCCGACCAAGTTATGTTTTGACCGCTTAAATCTAATTCTTGACAGGAACTGAACCCTTTAAGACTAAAATTTACAGGAACATTAACAAGGGTACTTTTGTCACCTTCAGGTATTTCAACACTTGCAAGTACATTATCGTTGCACGAGATTTCTGCAACATCAACCCACTGTAGATTAAAACCACCAGTTGAAGAAGATACAACAAGATCAGATTCTCCATTTGGAATATTTAAAATAAAAGAAGATGTTGTTTCCCAATTTTGCCATCCACCTGTATTTGGTACGTCAATAGTAACACCATTAATAGTTAGAGATTTACCAGAAGCGGTAGAGGCCAAACGTAAAGCTATTTGATAATCTTTAGTTGTATTCGATTTAACCACCCATTTCACCTGATTTCCGGCTTCCCAATATCCAAGATTTTGTCCTCCTTCATCACAAGTTTCCAGTTTAATTGTACCTGTTCTATCGCATGAAGTTTCTGCAGATAACTGGTTTGGAATATCGGTAACAGTACAAACATCTATTATTCCAGGATAAGGCCAATTAGTCATTCTGTTTTTGTAAAAGTTACCTATATCGGTTAAGCCACTCATACCACTTGTAAATATTGACCAAGGTTCAGGTTTGTCATTAACCGACCATGCACACATACTAATTTTACGATCAATACAAGCATCCATAATTTCATTTGATCCATTTGTAGAATTGTAATTTGCTCCAAATTCAGTTACAAATACAGCACTTCCTTGATTCATTGCGGCATCTACATTGTTATAGAACTGTTGAATGTGAGCTGCTCCGTTTGCAGGATCATCAAAATATCCGTGAAATGTATAGGCTGCATTTGGATCATTAATGGTATAAGAATTAGGATACTGCGACCATGTATCCGATCCACAAATTATCAAATTATCGTTGTCATATTGTCTAATAACATTCGCAATATCTTGACACCAATCTTTAATACTACTGGCTGACTGGCTGGTAGGTTCATTCCATGGTTCCCATATTACATTAGGTGAATTAGCATATTTTTGAGCCATGTGAGTAAAAAAAGTAACTGCTTGTGAATGATGTGGCCAAGCATCACCTTCGGTATGCCAATCAATAATAACATATATACCCCTAGCAATTGCGGCATCAACCACAGCTTCCGTATTTTCCCAACTTCCTTGCTCCCCTTCATTTTCAGGAACTCCGTGTGCGGCTCTAACTACTGATACTTTAAATTCATCTACTAAATAATTAACTGTAGCAGCATTGTAATATTGACTTGCCCAGTTACTCCAGAAAAAACTCATGCCAGCTAGTGAAATTTGTTCGCCATCTTCTGCACATACATGCGAACCATATACTTGTAGTCTGCCATATTGATCAACTACAGTTTGTGCAAACGTTTCCACTGTTACACTAAAAAAAATAGCTAGAAAAGCTAAATATGTAATAATACGTTTCATAATAAATAAATTTTAATTAATAATTTTTGAAAAACCCTATTTTTTCTACTATAAAGTTGGAGAACATTTTTTAAATCCTTTTGCCTGAAAATTTATTTTTATTGATGTAGCGTCCACATTGTGTAATTTCAACTTGACTCTGTGTTCTTTTTGTTTGACTGGGCGTACACAACTATGCATTATTACTAGCCTGGCTATTTGTATGTTGGGAAATAAATATTTATATTGTTTTTTATAAAACAGGGTGTTCTATAAAAAAATAATTCTATGGATTTCAGTAAACGCAATGCCATTATTATTGCATTCTTTGTAATGCTGTTATTCAGTAAAGCGCAAGCTCAGTTAGAGCATATTGCTATTCAGAATATTACTCAAAAAAATGGGCTGTCAAATAATTATATAAACTGTATTATTCAGGATACATCGGGGTTTATTTGGATTGGCACCAATGATGGACTAAACCGTTATGATGGTTATACCATAAAAAACTATTACAACGATCCCGCAGATACTTCAACTGTAAGTGATAATAAAATTACTGCCCTCTGTGTAGATTTTGATGGTGTTTTATGGATTGGAACCGAATCAAACAGTTTATGTCGCTATAACCCTTTTCAGGATAACTTTATTCGCTATGCAAGTTTAACCTATGGTGAAAAAATGGTTAGTAACCATTTTATTACTGATATTAAGACTGATAACAAAGGTAGGCTATGGGTTTTAACTCAAGAGGGATTAAACATTTATAATAAACAAGGTGATTATTTTGAACCCATTAATTTTGGTTTACATTACAAATTAAATACAGAAAGCATTGAAAGCCTAAAAAACAACCAATTACCCGATAATGTAATTAATGTAGCAATTACATTGAAAAATATAGATTTTGTAAGCAAAGATATTTTTATTGAAACCATGCAAAAAACTGCTGAAATAAAATTGAGCGAGTACCACATTCTCGAAATACTTAGCAGCGCTATTAAATGGATACCTGAAAACGAAAAAAATTACAACCAGTTTATAACCTTGGCTCCCGATACAAATGATAATTTGTGGCTCCTTTATCAAGATGGAGGATTTGCTTATTACAACCCAATTTCACAAAAAATAAAAAAGTATTCCATTCCTTACGATTCGCTAAATGGCGATGCACCCAATCAAATTCGCTCTATTATTGTTGATGGCAATAACCTATGGCTTGGTACTTTTAACAATGGCGTTTATGAGTTTAGCGTTTCAAGCCAAACTTTTAAAAAGGTTTTTGATAGAAATAAACAGGGTGCCTTAACCATGTCGAAGTTTGAAAACTATGTGCTGTTTTTTTCGGAACAATACTTGCATTTATATCCCTTAAATAAAGAAAATAAAACACCAGCCAAATTAACATCAAAAAAATTTCCAGAAATAAACTTTAATGTTACTGACATTTTAAAAGATAATGCTCGAAACTATTGGATTGCATCGGAAGGAGCTGGTTTATTTTTGATGTATCAATATAAAAAATTTAATATTTATGATGATACAAAAGGCAGTAAAATAAGACTTAGTAAAAGAGAAGTTACATCACTTTACGCTGATAAAAAAGACAACTTATATGTAGGTTATTATCGGAATAATATCGATAAAATAAATTTGTATAAAAATACCATTGAAACCATTCGTGATGATAAAGATTTTGAAGAATCGTCGGCACCAGGTTCCGTATTTGCTTTAACTACTGACGCTAAAGACAACCTGTGGGTAGGAAGTTACTATGCCGGCTTGCAAAAAATGAATGGGCAAACTAGAAAATTTGAATACTTCAACCAAGATGATATAAAGGATGTACGTGGAATTGTAATTGATAAAAATGAAAATATTTGGGCCATTGCTCATGGGCATGGCTTAATTAAATACAATAAGAATGGAAAATTTATTCAACGGTGGGTAGCCAATTATGTAAATTGGGAAACCAATATTCCCGACAATTGGATTAATGACATTTGTATTGATAAAAACGAAAACTTATGGATTGCAAGCTCACAAGGACTTTGTGTTACTGATACTACTGCAAGAGTTTTTAAATCATATCGTAAAAGCATTAATGATAGTACTAGCATTAGCCATAATTCAATTAATACAGTGTATTGCGATAGTAAAAATAACATTTGGGTTGGAACCTGGAATGGGTTAAATTATTTTAATAGAAATAATGAAACATTTACGCATTATTCCATTTTGGATGGATTGGCAAATAACAGCATAAATTCCATTATAGAAGATAATAATGGTGATATTTGGTTGAGTACAAATTTAGGCTTAACTCATTTGATATTAGACAGTAAAGTCGCAGGAAAAATAAATTATATAAAAAACTACGACAGTTACGACGGCGTTCCAGGTGAATTCTATTTACGTACAGTTGCCAAAATAAAAAGTGGCACACTCTTTTTTGGTGGTAAAAACGGATTAACATGGTTTAATCCTGATAGTATAAAACCAAACACTCATTTGCCAACAGTTGCTATTACTGATTTAAAAATATTTAACCTTAGTATATTTGATAAAAATTCAAGCCTAAAACATTTACGAGCAAATTTCATTAAAGACCGCAGCGTGGTGTTAAACTATGAACAAAATATTATTGGAATTGATTTTACAGCCCTAAACTTTATCCCAAATAATAAAAACACATACAAATGTAAACTTGAAGGATTTGATACAAAATGGCAACAAATTGGCAGTGCACATACAATTACTTATACCAATATGGAACCGGGTACTTACTTTTTTACTGTTAAAACTATTAATAGCGACGGATTAAGCAATTCGGAGGCTCCAGAGTTAAAAATAACGATACTTCCTCCTTTCTGGCGATCAAATTTAGGTTATACCCTAATTGCTATAATGGTATTAGCACTGCTTACTTTCTTGTTTTTAATATTACGCACTCGCGTAATACTAATTAACCGAATTAAAATGAGACAGTTAGAAGCTGATAATTTAAGAGGATTGGATAAAAGTAAAAACAGTTTTTTTACAAATGTTACTCATGAATTCCGAACTCCAATTACCTTAATTTTAGGACCGATTAAAAAAATACTAAATACCGACCCTTCAAAACTGGATATAAATGATATAAAAACACATTTAAAATTGGTAAACCGAAATGCCGAATTGTTAATGCGACTGGTGAACCAAATTCTTGATTTTAAAAAAGCTGATGCAGGTAAAATTAGCTTCAGACCTACTTATGATGATGTTATTCCTTTTATACTTAATGCGGCAAATACATTTAAAAATTTAGCCATCGATAAAAATATAGCATTCAATATAAACACAAATATTGATGAACTATTTATGGAATATGCCCCCGATAAATTAGAGAAAATAATCTATAATTTATTGTCGAATGCATTTAAATATACCCTAGAAATGGGGAAGGTGACTCTTACTATAAAATTAATTGAACATGAAAGTATTAAAACCCTGCAAATTGAAGTTGACGATACAGGCATTGGCATTTCTGAAGAAAATCAAAAAAATATATTTTCGTTGTATTATCAAGCCGACAATGCTCAAACATCGAGTACGCAAGGTACTGGCGTAGGTTTATATTTAGTTAAAACATTTACTGAATTACATGGTGGTAATATAAATTTTACAAGTGTGTTGAATGCTGGATCGTCCTTTATAGTGCAAATACCTGCAAAAACAAAAAATAGTGAATTCGAATTTAAAAACCTAAAAACCCTGAAATCGAACATTGCCACACAACAACTAAAAAAAGATACGAACAAAATAAAAATATTAATAGTTGAAGATAATGTCGATATTAGATTTTTCCTTAAAAACGAATTGGAGGAATTTTTCCAAATTCATTCAGCTAATAATGGCATAGAGGCTTTATCGTTATTGAATTCCTATAAACCTGATATTATTTTGAGTGATGTAATGATGCCCAAAATGGATGGTTATGAACTTTGCCAAAAAGTTAAAAGCAATATTTTAACTTGTCATATACCTGTTGTGCTTCTTACTGCAAAAATATCGCACGAATCAGAAATGAAAGGATATTCAGTTGGTGCCGATGATTATTTAAGAAAACCCTTCGATTCTGAAATCCTTATCGTGAAAATCCAACGAATAATGGAGTCGCGTAAGCAAATTCAGGAGAAGGTTACTCAAAGCACAGGGATTATTCCCCCCGAATTGCAAAAAACCAATCAAACCGATAGTGCTTTTTTACAAAACCTTTTTCAATTGCTTGACAAAAATCTTGATAACACCTCACTTGATGTTGAATACTTAACGAAAAAACTGGGGATAAGCCGCACCATTTTATACGAAAAAATAAACATACTTACCGGACAACCCGTGGCCGATTTCATTAAAACTTACCGACTTAACCGGGCTGCTGGACTAATTGAATCAGGTGAGTCTATTGTTTCAGAAATTGTTTGGAAGGTTGGCTTTAAATCGCATGCCCATTTTACCAGGGCATTTAAGCAAAAATTTAATTGCGCACCGAGTAAGTACATAGAAAATTCATTAAATTAAGATATTACCAAAACAGAATTCCATCCAGTTACAATTAATTGCATTACAACAATAAAATACTATTTTTGCACGCAATTATATCAACTTAGTTATAAACACAATGGCATTACAAGAAGAATTAGAAGTACAAGGGAATAAACTTTTTAAATATAGAAGCCACCTTCCATTAATATTATTGGTAGTTAGTATTCCAGTTTTTATTTACACTCAGCTTTTTAATAATCAGTTTGATAAATTTATTTCATACGATCTTTATGAAATTATAAGCTTTGGAGTTTGTTTTCTAGGTTTGCTGGTTAGAATTTATACTGTTGGCTATACCCCCAAAAATACTTCAGGTAGAAATACTTCAGAAGGCCAGGTTGCCGATGTTTTAAATACACAAGGTATATATTCAATGGTACGCCACCCACTTTATGTAGGTAACTTTTTTATGTGGTTAGGTATTGCTATGTTGGTACAAGATATATGGTACATGGTTGCTTTCACCTTTATTTACTGGGTGTATTACGAACGTATTATGTTTGCCGAAGAGCAATTTTTACGCAAAAAGTTTGGCGACATTTATGTAAACTGGTCGTTAAAAACGCCTGCATTTATACCATCGCTAAAAAACTTTAGCAGTAATGATTTAACCTTTAGCTGGAAAAAAGTAATAAAAAAAGAGAAGAATGGTGTAGCAGCTGTATTTATTGTTTTCTTAATATTCCGCTTTATACGCGATTATTTATTAACAGGAACAGTGGTTACCGACTCATGGCAAGTATATGCTACAGCTGCAAGTATTGTAATTTACTTTATATTAAAAGTACTTAAAAGCAGTACTAAAGTTTTTGAAGAAGAAGGAAGATAGAGTTTACTAAAAAAACCTTACCCTTTTAAGAATTGTAATTTCAATAATACTTTTAAAATATTAAAAAAAATCAGGCCTTTAAGCCTGATTTTTTTTTGTATTCTATCATTAATTATTTCCCAATATTTGGCTTTCCTATAAATATTTCATCTGAATGACCATCAAAATATTTACCCAAAGCTGACCAAAATTCGCTTCTTTCTTTTTTATCAGGAAGCCTTTTTTTGAATAACTCACTATCAATTTTATCGGCATCCTTAATATCTGCCCAATTGGCATACTCTGAAATTGTTAAGTAATCATGGCTATCATCTCCATAATAATGTGTCATATGCTTAACGCTCAGAACCTTTTCATTGCTTTTTATAGCATCAACATACAATTGCATAAGCGAATCTCGTTCAGCAAAACTACCCCCATCGGGCATAACAGCCTTCCAGGTTACTACAACGAAATAATGTGGTTGAGATTCTTTTTCTTGTGAAAAAGCTGACTGACCTATCAGCATAAAAGTTAACATCAATACAATAATACAACCTACTCCTTTTTTCATAGTACATTCCTCCTCTTTTAATTTGATTAAATAAAATTCAAACATTAATTAAGAAGCAGAAAAATTATAACAATTAATTTGGGTTTTGATATAACAAAACTTTTAATTAACTGTTCATTAGTACTTTAACGAAAAAATAAAATTGTATCATCTTGCATGAATCTAAATTAAAATGAATGTCATAAATTTTAAAAACCTCAAATTTATACCTGCATTAATTCTATAATCAAAACTCCAGGTTTATATAATATATAGTGCGTGCAAGAAAACTCGGTCTCTGATAAGAAAGCTCCAAGAATGAGGCTTTCGCAGCATTGAAAATCAGGAGTCCCGAAATATCGGGATGACTGGTTGAAATGCAAGAGTAACGAAATTATTGGAGTTTTCTTGCTGAGACTTCTATGTTGTAATCCAAATTATTTAACATTTATTTTTATCTTATTTTTTTGTGTTTCAG
>JAQICC010000234.1 GCA_027858735.1 Salinivirgaceae bacterium | reverse complement strand
GTTTGAGCTCCTCAAACTCTTCGCAAACAACTTTTAACATGGCGGCAAAGGGTAAAAACAGAATCATACCAGCCAATCCCCAAACTGCAGCTCCTATAAACAAACTTAGGATGGCCGCTAAGGCATTGATTTTTAAACTACCTCCAACAATACGAGGAGTTAGAAAATTATCGGTAACCAATTGAACAGCCCAAAATAAAATAGCAACTGCTACTGCCATCCAAATAGAATCATAAGAAACAAAAGCATATATTACAGGAATTACAGCTCCCATTGTAGTCCCAATGTATGGTATGATGGCCAGTGCAGCGCCTAAAAATCCGAAAAGGAAAGGATTGTCGATGCCAATAATTAACAACCCAATGCTGTTGGCTAATCCTATTATAACAGTGAGAATTACCATACCAATCAGGTATTTTTGTCCTACCTGCTGAACCGATTTAAACATTTTTAATACCTTTTCGCGTTTGTTTTCGGGCGAAAAAGTCAGAAATGCCTTTGTTAATCCATCTCTGTAAATGAGGAATAGAAAAGTAAATATAATTGTTGCCAGCAGTCCGGCCATAAAAGCTGCTGTATTGCTAACTGTTTTACTAACCAAAAAACCTGTTGAATCAGTAAGCCAACCTTTCATGCGGCTAAAAAGTTCACCATTTTCCAGGTTTTCCATAAAACTCACGTGATTATTGATAAATAATGTAACATCGGCAAAAGTACGGATAACTTTATCTTGAAAATGCGTGAATTCTTGTGCTATATTCATCATCTGAGTTGAAAAAAAGTAAGTGACACCTGCAATTATTAAAATTACAGTGAAAATGGAGAGAAAAGCAGAAAATGTTTGACCAATTTCCCATTTCTTGAACAATTTTACCAGCGGAAACAGAATGAATGAAATAAGCAAAGCAATACTTAAAGGATTAAGAATTGGTTTCGCAAAAATCAGTATCGCAAACAACAAAAATGCGGTAGCAATGGCGTAAAAAAGCTTTTGAAAGGATACGTTCATTTTATCTTGTTAACAGATTAATCTCTTATCCAAAGGTCAGGAGTTTTCAGTAAGAGAGTCCTACACAATTTTGAGAATGTGTTACATTATTCACACATTTATGGCTGAAATTTTTCTAAAATAAAATTTGAAGGATTGGACTTTTGAAAAGAACCCAACTAATTGGAGTTAAAATGAATATCTGATTTGGCGTTTTCTTTTGGAACAACCCTGCCCGAAATAAAATTGGCATAGGCGCAGGTAAATTCGGCGCCAAAGAAAACAATCATTGAAGAATATGAAACCCAAAGCACCATAAAATCAGAGAACCCATATTTTCAAATTCTTAAGTTTCCAAATGAGATTCATACCGATTTGCTTTCATTCATGAAATTTTTGCAAAATTTCAATTCAAGCGTATCGGCATAATACCAAGTTGTATTTTTTCGTGTATTTTATACTGGTAAAAGCAACTCGTTATCAGATGTAATGGCCACTTTTAATGCTTTGGAGACTATACAGTTTTGTTCCGCTTCCTTAACAATTGCAGCAAAAGCATCGGCATCCATATCTTTTACAGAACCCTTTATTGATAAATGTATAGCAGTAATGGATAAGCCTTCCAGTGTTAAGGTTGCCTTTGTATCCAATTTATCAGGGCTTAAGCCTTTTTTATCTAAAATAGATGCAACTGACATTGTAAAACACCCTGCATGTGCAGTTGCCAATAACTCTTCAGGATTAGTTCCCTTTTCACCTTCCTCAAAACGTGTTTTGAAGCTGTAATTGGTTTTATCTAATATTCCACTTTGCGTACTTAATGTTCCTTTGCCCGCTTTAAGATTTCCTTGCCAATTGGCTGTTGCTGTTCTTTTCATATTTTACATTTTAGTTTTTTGTTAAAAAGTATGTAATTTACTTTGAAGCCCTCAGACTTTAACGCAGGTTCATATTTTCTTGTAACCTCTTCCCGGTTCGCAAGGCTCCGGAAGGGATCTGCATAATCGGGTCTTTTGTTCTGATAGTTTAAATAATAAGCATGTTCCCATACATTCATCGTTAGTATAAGGAACTCCCATTTTTTCAGAAATATCCATCAAAGTATTATCCTGTTTTGGGACAGAATAAATAAACAGATTCCCTTTATTATCAATACTTAACCAAGCCCAGCCACTACCAAATCTGGTTTTACCTGCTTCTGAAAATTGTTTTCTCATTGCTTGAACATGTATTTGATCAGCTGGTACAGGCAGTTTAGTGCATCTGATTTTTAATTTAGCAATAAAGCCCGCAGTATTTCGGCTCCGGGGCTTCAATTGCGTTAAAACAGAGTAGCGATTTTAGAAAACCCCTCTTTAAACGAATCTGTTGCAGAAGAAAAAGTACTTTTTACCTCTTCCCATTTTTCATCGGAAGCACTGTCAAGCCCATCATACTTAGCCTGTAGTTCTTTTTTCTTAGCCTTCAGATTGCTAAGATTTTCTTCATACTCTGCTTTGGCATCTCCTTTGACCTTGTCATTTTTAGCTTCCAATGCGTCAATTTTTGCGAAAATATCATCAATGCTTTTTTTCGCTTTATTTTTGAAATTTTCTTTGTTCATAATGCTAATTATTAAGTGATTAAAATGCCTACTCTAAAGGATTTTCGGCTTACTCCATTATTTTATTTTCATTCCAATGTAAAAACCATTTTTCCCCTACAAAAATCAGTAGTAATAAAACAGCCGAAATGATAATAAGCAGCATATCACTCTGTACTTTCATCCATATAAAAGCCGCTAAAACAATTACGTCAAGCACAATCGTGGTCAACAGTATTGCACCATTTGCTTTGATTTTTTTCCGTAAATGTTTAAAAACACCCCATTGCATAGTAATATCCATAATCAGATAAAAGATGGCCCCTAAAGAAGCTATCCTGCTGAGATCAAAAAATATGGTTAAGGTAATAGCTATAGCGATTGTATAGACCAACATATGCTGTTGAAGGTTACCTGGCATCCCGAAATGCTTGTGGGGTATCAGTTTCATTTCGGTTAGCATAGTAGTCATCCTGGAAATGGCAAATACATTGGCTAAAACGCTTGATACAGTTGCAATTATGGCAATACCTACTATAAACCAGAGGCCGTATATTCCGAAAGCAGGCTTCGCAGCTTCCGCCAGAGAGTAATCTTTTGCCTCTATAATTTGGGCACGGAAAGGTTGACCGATACTGCAAATGCAACCAGCAGATATACTATCGTACAGATAACAAGCGAAATCAGTATAGCCTTTCCCACGTTTTTATGAGGCTTTACAATTTCTCCACCACTGTTAGTAATGGTGGTAAAACCTGCAAAGGCAAGAATAGCCAAGGCTAGTGCACCCAAATAGCTCATCGTAGAATAGTCGTTT
>JAQICC010000228.1 GCA_027858735.1 Salinivirgaceae bacterium | reverse complement strand
ATAAAGGCTTCTAAAAGTGATTTAGAAAATTTAAATATAAAATATCACGGAATAAATCCAAAGTGGAATTATACAATATTACCAAATTAAAAATCCAAGTAATTTATTATTGAGCTCTTAAATGAGAGGAAGAAAATTGATACTCTTTAAAATGGTAATCTAGGCGTATCAAATTAAGGGTCGTTTAAATAAACCTACTAAAGCAAAAAATCAACCTTTTGAATTTTAGCATGAAATTCGTTAGTAACATTAGGAGAAGTAATTGTTCCTTTGTCGACGAAATAACCTCCAACAAAAATGCCTATTACTTCCCCTAAATTATTAAACACTGATCCACCACTCATATTTTTGGGTCCCATATTATGTTCTCTAGATTTTGGCTCCAATTTTAAGATTCCTTCAGAATAGTTGTCTAATTTTGGGAAACTACCATTGGGATATGACCTTGGATAGTAATACTTTGTTCTAAGTATTTTCCCAGGTATTCTATAATATCTAAAGTCCGGTAGTCTGGATCCAATCTCTTTTAAATAATGATATATTTTATTTTGTCCTGAAATATTTTTTGTTATTCCTTCAATAACAATTTCGTCATTTTCTTTAAAAGCACTGAAATTGAAGTTTAAGCAATTAAATCTAGCATTAACATGAATTAATTTACAAATGGCCCAATCAGGATATTTAAAATCATATTTTTGATACTTAGATTTAACTTTTCGAAGCTCATACGTTATTTTTTCAATTAAAACATATAGCCTAATTTCACTTTCATCCACATCTTTAACGACATGTCCAGCTGTTACTAATAAGCCTTTAGAATTGATAAAAAAACCAGAACCAATATCAACAATCTTCTCTATATCTAGTAAATCAATATTAAGTAGACTACCTCGATAAACAATTATTTGATAACTATTAATCATAAATCGTTCGATTAATGGAACTGGCATAAGGGAATAAATAGTGATTATGCCAAGGCTATCCTTTTTTGTTGTTTTTGTATTCAGGGGGGCAAAAAAACCAAAAAAAGCACTTTAGATGATATCTAATCGACCGCACCAAGTAAGGCAGTCTGTTTTGTTTGTACTTAATCCTAACCCCAAAATCCTTAGGAGGTTTAGTCCCTCCATACTTAATGCCTTGTTTTTCCTCTTTCCAACGATTTATGTCGCTGTAATTTTCAGGAACACATTCCGAAGAATACTGATTTTGATTTATTGCTCTGATTTCTTTAGCAGTATGAGTAAACTCAAAGCTTTCTTTTTCTACTCGCTTAATTAATTCGTCCATTTTATCCATATTACCAAACCTATCCACCATTTACATCACTATTAGATTTAGTTTTTTTAACAATCTTATAGCCAGCCTTATCTAGCTCCACTATTATATCTTCACACATTTTGTGAGCTTCTTCAACTTCTAAAACAGCAGAAAGAGCAGTTTCTGTTTTATTCCAACGCATAATCCAAATGGCCTCCAATAATGCCAGATGAATATCTTCATTTTTATCTTTCATAATTAAATTATAGTAATACAATTTACAAAAAATAAACACTCAATTAAACGGATATTTCGTGAGACTATTTGAAAATCTGGTAAAATGAGTAAAAATGCCTCTAAAACCCTCGATTGATGGGAACAAGTGCAAGCGACTAATTCTATTTACTTTTCAATAAATCACTACTAAGAATAAACATTCTTCCAAATTGAAATAATATAATCTTAATTTTATATAAAATACATTATTATGATTACAAACTCAATTGAAAAAATTAAAAGGATAACTATTACTGCTTTGGTTTCAGACGATTTTCTCATGGGTTTACTTGTACTAAAAGGAGGAAACGCATTAAATATTGCCTACGAATTAACAAACCGAGGATCAATTGATATTGACTTTTCAATGGAAACTGATTTTGATGAAAAAACAAAAAAAAGGATGCAAAATTGTTTCGAAGGTGTACTTAAAAATGAATTTTCAAGAGAAGGATATTATGTTTTTGACGTTCTATTGAAGAATAAGCCTTTTACCATTAAAGAAGAAGTTAAAGATTTTTGGGGAGGTTACGAAGTTCATTTCAAACTGATCGAAAAGAAAAGGTATGATGAATTTAAGGGTGATATAGATTTTATTAGAAGGAATGCTCTAGTGCTAGGGAAAAGAAATTCCACTAAATTCAAAATTGATATAAGTAAGTACGAATATATAGGGAAGAAAAAACCAGTTGACATAGAGGGTTCAACCGTATATGTTTATTCTCCTGAAATGTTAGCCATAGAAAAGGTGCGAGCAATATGCCAGCAAAATCCTAAATATGAAAGTGTAATTATACGCCAAAAAAGAAAACCAAGAACACGAGACTTTTATGATTTTTATGTTTTAACCGAACATTTTAATCTCGATTATTCAATAAATGAAAACAAGAAATTGATAGATGTAATTTTTGATGCAAAAAGAGTTTCAAGAGACTTTATTAAGGAAATCCCGATTTTTTATGATTTTCATAGCCAAGAATGGGAAACAGTTCGAAACACAATTAACCCAGAAGAAAAGTTAGAAGATTTTGAATTCTATTTCAATTACTTAATTAAAAAATTAAAACCCTGTTTTAACTAAAACCTTTTGGATAGTACATTTTCCAATTATCATCATAATTTGGCTTTTTTATATTATAGGTTAGATAGAACTTATAATCTATATTGTTTTTAAATAATTCAAGATCATTTGGGGGATAACCCGCTTTGTCCAAATAGAATCCTATAACCTGATGATAGGGATATGTATAATTTATTTTTTCTAAATATTTTTTTAATTTCTTAACATCAAGCATATTTTTGGCAGACTCATACGCACCCAATACCTCAAACACACCACCAGAATAAACGGGTCTAATTGATATGTCTATCAAGGTTCGTTCCAGATCGGTGTATGAATATTTTGCGTTAGCATCTTTTATATCAATTACGCCTATTCTTTTGGTGTACTGTCCATTTAGTAAAAACACCTTATATCCCTGAGCAGAATAAAATGTATTTGATTTCCGTTGAGCGGAGCTAAACGTTTTGTCAATTCCTTCTTGAGTCAAAATATTATTATTTTTGGACTCGTAGTGTTCAAAATTCAAGTAGTGCGTTTTAGGAATTTGCAATGTTAATTGATTTAAATGCATTGCTGAAAAATGTGTAAAATATCCATTTTGTTTCAACCCTGTAAACATGGTAAATAAATCCACGTTCGGCACACTATAAATAAGCCGATTAGTACTTAAATTACTGGTTAATTCTATTCTTTCTAATATTTTTGATGATAATAAGTATTTAAGAAAATGTTTTCCCAGCTTAGCTTTTGAGACATTCCATTTAATTTTATTTTCTTCAAATAAGTCATATAAATACTTACTGGAAAAAGATAGGTGACTTTGCCTATTGATCACCTCCTTTATGGTAGTTTCTATATCATAAAATTCACTCTTTCTACCCATATTAGCAGCATATATGCTGCTAATATACGGTAAATTTGCATAAAAAACAAATATTTCACTGTAATATTTGAATTATTTAGTTAAGACATAAAGCATATATGCTTTATGTCTACGCAAAACAAAGTAAAAAGGTTTCAAATATTGTGAATTTTTTTCATAATTCTTAATATACGGTAGTTTTTAAAACTCAATTAAACGGCGATTATTTGGAGCAGTTCGGGAACGCGAAAAACTCTTGATCACTAAACTTATAAATTTCCAATTATTTCGGAAAGGTCTGATAATCATTAAGAAAATAGTTTAATCTTACTAATAAAATCCAAACCTAAAGTAATTAAACCTTCAAAAATTACAGTTATGTCCTCAGTAATTAATCCTTCGAAATCATGGAATGCAAAGTCAGAAAGCGATAATAAAGGAATTGGCTTTCTTGTACTGGTTGCAATAGTCTTATTAATTTGGTTAGGCCCAAAATTTTGCAGTAATACTAATAATCCTTCCAACACAAAAGAATCCCAGATTAATATGTTACACGGCTCGTTATATAGTTAATAAAGAAGTTATTTATGCAGGTACTTCTGCTGCTGCATTCGACATGATGATGAATTGCGTTGTTACAAAAGATTTAGCAGCTTTATCACAAATGGTTACTTCAGGTGACTTAATTTATCTTAGACAAGGTGAAGTAGTTTGCTAAATGAAGCTAGTATGAATTATTATGTCGTCCGTCGAGAAGGGAATACTCAATTACTTTATGTGCAGTCTGAGCTATTGACAAAGGAATAATTATAAATCTTAATTGTCTTGTCCTGAAATATGTTTGCACAGGAACAATATTTAGGGGAGAAAAAATAATGATTAAACAAACCTTCAACTTTTGATTTTGTAATGAAAAAATAGGATTCTAAGTGCTTTATAAAAATCCGTCTTTCGGTTGTTGGTGAAAAATAAAAGATAAGTAGTATTTTTTAATAATATGTTACTTTTGTTTTTCGAATAAAGACCAAATGCACCTAAAATAAAAAAGTAATCTATTAATAACATTCTCTGGTTTAGCTTTGAATTTGTTTAAAAATGAAATTGTTGATGCTACTTAAAGTATAGAAGGAGAGGATTTTTCATTTTTGTTAAACTAATAGTTGTTACTATGATTCTCGATTAAAAAATGAAATAGTTTAAGTTATATTAAAAATGTACTATAATACAAACAAAATATTTATATTAGTATCAAATATAGTACAAAATGAAAACTAAAAAACAAATATTGTTTCCCCAACATAAAAAGATTTTAGAGCAATTAGGTGAAAATATAAGGCTTGCACGTAAGCGTCGAAAACTTACAACAGTACAAGTTTCAGAGCGGGCAGGTATTGGGCGAAACACGCTTTATTTACTTGAAAAGGGAAGTTCAAGTGTTTCTCTTGGAGCTTTGTTTAATGTATTGCGAGTACTTAATCTGCATGAGGATTTATTAAAAATGGCTGCAGATGACGAGTTGGGCAGGAAACTACAGGATTTAGACCTACTTAAATAAAAGTTATGGCTTTGGATAAAAGAGATGTATTGGTTTACGCCCATTGGAAGGGGATGCCGGAACCAAAGCAAATAGGGGTTTTGTTAGCTCGTTTTGGTAAGGGGCGTAAATCATTTAGTTTTGAATATCATAAAGATTGGTTAAGAAGCCAAGAGCAATTTCTTTTAGATCCTGATGTTGGATGGTATAGTGGCGTTCAATTTCCGGGAAATAAGGTTAATTTTGGTGTTTTTTTAGACTCAATGCCGGATACATGGGGAAGAACCCTCATGAAACGAAGAAATTCATTGAGAGTTAATGAATTGGGAGTGAATGCAAAAGCATTATATGATATTGATTTCTTGTTAGGTGTTTATGATGAAAGCCGGATGGGGGCTTTACGTTTTAAATTATCTGAAGATGGTCCTTTTTTAGATGCTAACACAGAATTTCCAACACCTCCATGGTCATCAGTTAGAGAGTTGCAGTATTGTGCCGAGTTGGTTGAAAGTGATAAAGAAATCGAAGAAATTAGAAAGTGGTTGGCTATACTTGTTGCACCAGGTTCGTCATTAGGTGGAGCAAGACCCAAAGCAAATATACTGGACGACAATGGCCATCCATGGATAGCTAAATTCCCGTCAAAAAATGATGATATAGATAAAGCTTTGTGGGAATATTTGGCATACGAACTAGCATTAAATGCCGGAATAGAAATGGCAGAATCGAAAATTGAGAAAGTTTTCGGCAAACATAATACCTTCTTTACCAAGCGGTTTGATAGGGAAGGAGGGGAGCGATTGCACTTTGCATCGGCTATGACCATGACAGGTAATAATGAAGACACCATTAAAGAAAAGGAAGTGGGTTATCTGGATATTGCGGAGTTTGTGCAATTTTCCGGTGCTAATGTGGAAAAAGATTTACATCAATTATGGCGAAGGATTGCTTTTAATATAGCCGTATCAAATACAGATGATCATCTGCGAAATCATGGTTTTATTTTAACACCCAAAGGATGGATATTATCGCCCGCATTTGATATAAACCCATCAATAGAAAAAGATGGTTTGGCTTTAAATATTGATATGTATAGTAATGCGCTGAATTTTGAATTAGCTAAAAGTGTTGGTGAATATTTTATGCTTAATCAAAAAGATATAACCATTATTCTTGAAGAAGTCAAAGTATCCGTGAGTCAATGGGAAAAAGTAGCAAAAGCCATTGGTATATCAAGAAATGAAAGGCAAATTATGCAAAGTGCATTTCGATACTAAAAGAACAGCAAAGATTATTGTTTTTGATTTATTCCTTCACCGTCCAACTCATGCAATTAAAAACTCCACCTTCTTTGGCAATCCAATTTGCCTTAAAAGGAACGACTTTACAGTCGAGGAAAGCATTAGAAATAATATCCAAAGCTTCCTTATCTTCATCATACCCAAACTGAGGAAGTACAATTAAATTACCTACGTGCAGATAGTTTATAAACAAACCTTCAGCGGTTTCCATTTTGGGATCAAAAGGACAAGGCAACTCTATGTACTCAAGCTTATTCTCTTTTAATACTGATCTAAGTTTATCTTCCCATTCCTTATTTTCTGGATCAGGTTCATTAATAAAAACAGTATTACCATCAATGAATCGAATTAAGCCATCGGCATGACCCGTTTCCTCATTAGGGAATTCCGGAATAATAATCACTTTACTTTGCACATCGAATTCCAAACGTTCAATTATTTCATCGTCTGAAGAAAACTGGTAGCGGTTATCTTTCAAAACCCTATCGGTAATTATTACCTTACCATCACCTTTAATGGCATTGCCACCATCTAGAATAATAGGTGAATACCTTGGTTTGTTTAAGCCTGGTGTCATTACCTGAACATACATGGGGTCGGTTAAAAATTGAAGTTCCTCACCTTTAAGGTATGCTTCTGGTCTAAAAACAAACTGTACGAAATCATTTTCAGAAACCTGAACGGGCATAAAGTCACGGCAATAAAAGTCTTCTGTTCCAACCAATAGCTTTACTTTGTATCCCGAATCAGTTATAATTTTTGATAACCGCTGAAACTCTTCAGGGAATTCTTCTGGAAGTGTGTTTGAGAAATATACGGTATTTGTTTGTTGGTCGGTGATCATTTTATGTTGTTAATATTTTGTTTCAATTCCTGGATACGTTCTATGAGTTGTTCAAATGGTAACGAATCGCCATAAATCATTTCTTCCTGCATTCGCAAGTAGTCCTTTTTCCAACTTCCCATAACAGTATCAGGAGGAACCGGATTTAAAGTTTTGGGTTGATGTATACTGTAATCAATGCCACTTATTTTAGTATAAATAATTCGATGTTCGATTATTTCGTTATACAGCTTGTTATTTGCAAGTGCAATTTCCGCAAACCCAGTTCGCATAATCATCTCAATATCATACAAATGCCGGCTTAAACGATCAACCCGAATTTCAGCCTCCGGTTTTTGGAATTCTTCGTGTAGCAGAAATAGTTTTTCCAGAAATGTACGCTCAGGGTTTACACAAGATACGGTAACAGGGATATCAGCAAATGGTTTACCCAAATAATGTTCGCCAACCAATGAAGAAAATTGCCGATTTGTGAAGGGTTCACGTAACGAACGGCTTCCAATTTCAATCTTGACCTCAGGCTTTGTATAAGATGATGGGGAGGTACATGTTACATATTTTACTAAAATTTGAACAGGTTCCAGGTTTTCACCTTCTTCTTCGTATAATTCAACTTTAACATCGGTAAAACCTGCATTTATATACTTATCCTGCAATTCTGGAATAAAGCTGTCATTAATATATTTTCGTGTTGCAGACCTTAATTTTTTCACCTGCTTTACCGTTCTGCATTCATCAATTCCTAAAAAATATTTATCGAGTGCCAGATCAATATCTTCAGAAAACCGCATGATAATATTCCATGCCTTACTTAGTGAAGTACCCCCTTTAAACACAATATGAGATGCAGCTTCCATTGTTTGAACCAGTGACAGTGTTTGTACCACCCACCAATCTTTTTCAACTGCTGATGCCGGAATGCCTATTTTATTGCCTATGGCTTCAAATATGGCATTCTTTTCTTCGGGTTTGTTTTTATAGAATATTGTACCTGTCATTCTTGTTCTATTGCTTTTTGCATAATCTCCTTAATCCATGCAGGAGCTAATTCTATGTCGTATAGAAGATTCTTTTTATCTTCTTTTTTTAATAATGCTACTATTTTTTGTATCTCAGTTTCGGAGGACTTATCTTTTCCAATCTCCCTTAAAGCCTGAATTACCAAGCCACTCACTCCGCCTTTGGCTAAAAGATTTTTGGGTGTTGTGCGCTTCAATTTTATGGTACGCTTACCAACCTTTATGACACGTGCTGCACCATCGGTTAAAAAAACAAGGTTCATGGGTACTTGTGTGCTTAATCCTAAAGCATTTAAAGCATACGTTCCTGTTGGTACCAACTTTATTTTGTCACGTTTGGCTATACCTTTTGCAACCTCCTCAGCTGTTGGCATTACTTCGCCTATAAGCTCACTAATTTTAGGACGTACATAAATACCATGTGCCACTTGTTTAATAAACCCCTTTTCCCTGAGCCGTTGCAGAGCCTTACGTATTGCGGCAGATGTTCCCAAGTGGTTAAAATCATCAGGGAATAACAACACTCCTTTCGGTTTCGACTTTATTAACTTGCTTATATTATTTTCTGTATCTGCCATTTGCAACTATATTTCGTCACAAATTTAGTGTATATTTGTGACGAAATGCAAATTAACCCCAATAATTCTTATGAATAATTGCTGAAACTCATCAGGAAACTCCTCTGGTAAGGTGTTTGAAAAATATACTGTGTTGGTTTGTTGGTCTGTTATCATAACAATTATTTTATTCCATATTCAGATATGGAATATTTTTAACGTTGATTTGAAAAGTATCCCATTAATTTCACTTTACTATGCAAATTAAAATAGCCATTTATTATGGGTTCTATATTTACTAATTGCAACCCTTCTTGAAATGATTTTTTGTATTCACTTACAGTGGTCGTATCTAGACCATCTTGAATATCTAAGCAAATTGCTTTAATGTATTTTTCAGCTTTTAAATCATCATGGGTAAAAAACCTATAATTGTAAACCAAAAATTTAGCTTGATCTGTAGTTATATCTTTCCCTTTGGGAGTTAGACCTATGCGTGGTGTGCTAATAATATCATGATTTAATTCTGCAGCTCTTTTTACTATTGTTATTGATGACTTTGTAATATCTCCCATGTTTGCAATAATGGCATCGCAAACTTTAATTGGACTGGGAATAAGTTGCGTTTCGCCTGCTTTTCGGATTGAACGCAGCAATATACCTCCATAATTTTCTTCGTCACCTAAGGCAATGTCAATTCCTGCACCATGAATTCTGAATTGCCCAGTTTTGAACCCGCTATGTTTATGTACAAATGGATCGTCGTGATCGTGCTTGTTTATATAAAATTCTATTTCAGTAATATCAAATAGCGATTCGTTAAGTTTTAACTGATATTCGAGAAGAATTTTCTCTGCCAATAAACTTAAATAATTCTGCATCTCGTTTGGATTGTTGATCATCCAAACTTTATCAATTTCTGTAATTAGTTCTTTACCCATTATTAAACTTCTTAAAATTTTCTGCCTGTTCCAATATTTCTTTATACACTTCGTCTTTAGTAATTGGTGGATAGCCAAACTTTGCCAGAAGTTTAATAAGATCCATTTTTAGTTCGGCCTTAATGTCGTCGCGATGGTTCCAGTCTATATATTTGGCTTTGTCATCCACTACTTTTTTTACTTCTTTCGATAAGTTGATGCATTTATCTTTAGGGTAGTCGAAGTCGAATTTGTGGGCAATCATCATCAGAATATCGAAAAAGGCTTTTTCTTCAAAGTTGATGCCCATGTCACCGAACGATTCCTTTTCTTTTTTAAGTTCATGGTATAGGTCGATAATTTTATCGGTAAAATCTTCCAGTACTTTGCTTTGTAAAAGTTCACGTAATTGCGCACGACTTTCAACACTTACAATGGTATTATCGCCAATAAAACCCTTGGCATTGGTAAAGGTTTTCGATAGTTGGTCGTCTAAATCGGTACGATCGGTTATCAATACAATGGTAGGACTTGAAAACTCCACGCTTTTCATCAATAAGCGTGATAAAAACAACATGGTATAACTTTTACCACAGTCTGTTGCTCCAAAGTAGGTGCCACCTTTTCCATCACCTTGAGGACGTTGATGTATTTTTATGCTTTGGTAGAGCTTAGATGCGGCATAGAATTGTGGATAGCGGCATACTATCTTCTCATCCTTTTTTGATGCATCAGGAATGTAAATAAAATTGCGAATGATGTCGCGTAAGCGGTCGTGATTAAACATGCCTTCAATCATTGAATACATAGAGTCAATGCCATCAACCTCAGTTTCGTTTCCGGTAATCTTGCGCCAAGCGTAATAAAAATCATAGGGTGCAAAAAACGAACCCGCCTTGTTGTTTACACCATCGCTAATTACACAAAAAACATTGTATTTAAATAGTTCGGGAATATCGCGTTGGTAACGAACTGTTAATTGAATATAGGCATCGTAAATGGTTGCATTTTCGCGAATGGCCGACTTAAATTCAAAAACTACAACTGGCAAACCATTAATGTAGAGAATGCCATCGGGTATGCGTTTTTCGTAACCTTCAATTTCAAGCTGATTAACTATTTTATAAATATTGTTATCTGGGTTTATGAGGTATTCATTATTTGATTCGGCAGCAATATCAAGTTTTTCACTTAACGCCGCCTCGACATGGTTTTGCTTGGTAGGATAATCAATCAGGTAAATCCATAAGTCTTTTGCCTTGGGGTCTTCGCGTTTAAAAACAAAGCCATCGGACAATAATTTCATTATGGATTTATTGCTTTCGTATAAGTCGAATGCCGAATAGGTTTCGAGTTTGCGGATTATTTGTTCTACCTCAGAATTGGTCAGGTTTGATGCTTTGTATTGCTTTAGCAGAAATTTGCGTAGATCGTCTTTAAGCAATACTTCGGCAGGATTTCGAATAATGGTTTTTCCCGAAACATAAGGGATTTTCTGATTGCCTAAAAGCTTAATAAAAGCCTGCTCTAATTTTTCTTCCGTAAACTTCATATCTTATTTTTTTGCCACTAATTCCACGAATTTGCACTAATTTATTTTTGTTTTAATAATCTTCTTTTTCAATATTTCCTTCTACCGTATCCATTACTAGTGATTGTACGCTATAATGAAACCATTTTTCAAATAATTCCCAAGTTAGTTTTTCAGGCCAATCTTTTTCATCGGTACTCCAATCAAATAATTCGTTTTCAAAAAAGCGTTTAAAATTCTGTTTTACAAATTGAACTGCATCATCAGGATGATCAAATTCAGGTATAAGGTAAGTATTTCCTTGATCGTGTTCCAATGGCTTTGGGCATTCATGTTTGTAATCGGTAAAAATATAATTAACCCAATCCATTAATGGCTGTTTGGGAAAAATTATAAGCATGTCTCTATTTATGGTTTCAAACATATGTACTTCGTTTATTTGTTGGTTCCTTCATCTTTAATTTGAGGTTCATCTTCCTCCTTATCTTTAATGTTGAACATATCTTTTACCTCATCGAGTGTATATGTTCTTTGTGCTTTTTCATCGGGAGTTAAATTGTCATAATCTTCTTTTAAACCTTTTATTCGGTTCAATTCTTCCTGAATTTTTTCTTGGTCAAAGCCTGAGCAACTCATTTCGTCGAGACAATGGGCAATAATCTCAAGTTGGCTGAATTTTTTAAGTGAGTTTTCATCAATGGGCATGCCTAACCATTCGTTCCATGGTGTAAATTCAATGGCTAAGGAGTTGCTGAATTCGTCAGTTCTTTCTTCAGGATTGGTATAATAGCCCGAAACATCAACGTAATGTGTGTCGTCGTAAGTGTCATGAATTAATTCAATATTAATGGTAACAGCGCTTACTTTGGGTGGCGTAACTTGTAATTCATTGAACATTTTCTCGTAATCTGCCATATATTCATCATGGTCGGGAAATAACTTTTGCAGGGTTAGTGCAACACTTAGCCATGCATGAGATTTTATAAGTTCAGATAAAGTCATGTTTAAGTATCTAAATTAATTTTCCAGCTTATGCGTTTTAATCGCTCTTTTATTACTTTAAGGGTTTTCAAAACCAACGTTTCATCGGGTAAAGTACCATAAACCAAATCTTTAAAAGTGCCCATATAGCTTTTCTTTACTTGACTCCAAACCATTTCTAAATCAGAAAAAAACAAAGATTCATTAGGATGGTGTATCAACCATTGGTTATTATTCTTAAAGCTGGTTACATCGTCCTGGGCGACACGTAATATCATCTTTTCAAAGTCGTCTGATTTCAGGAAATCTAGAAATTCATTGCGCTGTAACAACTGATGCAAATCGTAAGTATGACGTACCTTTTTTTGCAAATCTTCGATGGGATTTTCTCCGTACGAAAAACGAACCAAGGACATAATTTTTTCACAAATGGTTCTTCTGGTATCTAATACCTGAACTTTGAAAGGGAGCAAGCCGTATTCATCTGCAATTTTCTGCTGACCTGTAGCAAGCATCATATCATAAATATAGGAGCTAATTGTTTTTGTTGAATAAGGTTCAAAGTAACCCAACCAAGTAGCTTCTACAATTATAACATCGCGAACCTGACCAAAATCACCTTTAAATAATTTAGGATAGCTATGACCTGTTTTTCGGATCATTCCTACCTTATGAGTAACGCCATCAACTTCAGTTTCGGGCATTATTTCGTCTACTAACTTGGTAATGTTTTTAATTTTCTTTTTAAGTTGACTATCTGTTTCATTCTCGGCTCTTATTACCACCAAATCAATGTCTTCAGAAAAGCGTTCAATTAAACCATAACATTTTGATAAGGCTGTTCCTCCTTTAAAAACTACTTGCTCACCTATGGCATTATGAAAAATCTGATATAAGGCATAAGTTACCCAATAGTCTTTTTCAACGTATATGGGTGGAATATTTAATTGCTGGGCCGTAAAGTTTATGGCATCAATATACAATTGCTTATTTTGGTGAAGTTTCATTGAATATTCCAGTTTTTAATGGTTAGTAAGTCTTTCTCTTTTAAACCAATTTGAAATTTTGTAAGCGGATTCAAATCTTTTTTTAATATTTCAACATCCATCATACCAATATTCTCTAAAATAGCACCCAATAGGGCTTTTACTCTGGGTGGGTATAATAATGCATACTTAATTAACTCTTTAACTTGGCGTGGGTTCTGTTGTTTTATTAAACGGCTTAATAATTTTATAGAGTTGGCCGCTTTACTATCCGGTATCTGTTTAATATCCTTAAGCGCATCAAGAATACCTAACAATTTATAGTTTGATTCTGACACATCAGCGTAGCTTTTTACAGCACCGGCTTTTAAAGCCCCACGTTGAATATAAATTCGTTTGTTCCGACTTGCTATTTTAATTTGATTGGTAACCTGGGTTGTAAGCCCCATTTGATTATAAAGTGAAGCACCTGTTACATATGCAATACGCTTCCCGTTTTTGTACAGATAAGGTCGTAGTTGCTCGTAATAATCGGGCTCTAATTCTCCAAATACAGTTTGCTCGGGTTTATAAAATTTACCTTTCGATATTTTTTTAATTACTCCTTTGGTTTGTAAGCGCTCTAAGGTTTTGGCAGCAGATACATAATTCTCTTGAGAAATACCCAAATCGGTATATCCAAAGGTTTTACCGATGGGAAGTTTTTCGATATTTTTTCGTATTTGTTCTGCTAATTTCATATAACAAAGATAGTTATATTTTTAAAATGTCAAGTTTTTTGATCATAAAACTTGACATTTGTAGTTGCTAACCATCTGAATATAAATTAATTTGACTATGTTGCTTAGTACACTTACAAGTAAGTGTACTATTAAATAGCCATAATTCTCACACATTACCTCTTTCAAAAACCTCCAATTCCCATTCTGCAATACTTTGCCCTTTTTCTTCTGCCGCAAGTTTTATTTTGTGCATAATTTGTAAATATTCTTCTATGTGTGCCATAGTGGTCCAATTTACAAGGTTTTTACTTTTTAAACCTTTTTGCTGAATAATTCTATCTACCGGGCAATGGGGAGGTTCGGCAATTTCACCCAAACACCAGTAATATTTTAAAGCCAGGTTTAGCAATTTTTGACTTACCCCTATTAATAGCTTGCCGTTGTTCAATATCTCATGCCAATCTTCTGAAAATACAACAATGCCTTCTAAATTTAATATGTGCGAAAATTCAACAACGGGTTCTTTGTATTGGGGAATAATATGTTCTGTTACGAAATTTTTAAGGGCTATTCTAAAAGTGGTTTTATCTTTCTCTTTTATATTAGGTTTGTAAATTTTAACATGCTGAAATGCACCACCAAAGGTTAGTAGCCAGATTTCGTTGTGAAGGAAGGTCTGTTTTGAAAGAGGTATTTCGCTCATTAATTTTTAAAACAATTTAAGTTAGGATAATATTTGTTCCTTAATTTTTAAACTATCGATAACGTATTTCTTTACAGAAATACAACTTACTTTTTCAAAATTAAATAAGACTATGTTT
The DNA here is from genome assembly GCA_027858735.1 of Salinivirgaceae bacterium. GTDB lineage: Bacteria > Bacteroidota > Bacteroidia > Bacteroidales > SZUA-534 > GH45. The sequence continues at coordinate 2,886 of JAQICC010000228.1, read as the reverse complement.
TTACCATTAGCATGCAACGAACTGTTAAAAATAATGCCATCAACTTTACTCATATACCTTATAAATTCACAAATAAATTGGGTTGGGATATACTCTATTTCAGAATCGTATCTACGAATAGGTTTAGATAAATCCTTACTTATCTCCTGCTTTAAAAGTATTTTTTGTGTATATCTTACTAAGCTATCAGGGCTATTAAACCCTTGGAAAGCACTAGCCTCTTCTGTAAAATCAACCAAGTAAACATACTCTCCATTAATAACTTTGAATTCACCAACACTAACCTCATCTTTAAAAAGAACCCTTGTTTCATAAAAAGTAGTTTCCAGTTCCTTACTCAGATACAAATATGGAATTCCCTGAGGATTAGCTCTACCTCCATTAGCACTTTCCTTTTCCGGACAGCCCATTTCATTATAACCAAAGGCTAATTGGTTTTCTTTATGATGTATTCGTGCCCTAAATAGTGAAACATTATCCTTGTATTCAACTTTATCATTAAAGAAATTATCCCATCCAAGTTCCTTTAAATTCTCTAAGGGTAATACAAACCGCTGTTGCCATTTTATTTCATCTTTGAAAATAGTCCAATAAGAGACATTGTCAGTAATTTCTGGTACATATTTAACCTTAACTATTCTATTTTTTTGGTGATCATATGGATAATCAATTAATAATGATAATCCTTGAATAAATTTTTTGGTAACTGTTTTATTTTTGAACAAATGCCAATCGTTATGGATTATATCAACCATGTTAATACCCTTTGTATCAGCTTCAAAAACATTAAAGAAATCTTCAAAAAAGTCAAGAAGTTCAACTATTTCAAGAAGCAGGGCGGATTTTGTACCACAGAAATCACAATTACCGGTTACAATGCTATTCGATTCTATGTATTTTATTAACTCTAAGTCTTTGAAGCAATTAGGACATGTATGCATAAAAGATTCAAATTAAAGAATTGAATTTATTAATTCTATATGGTGCTTGATTGAAATCTTCTTTACCATTCCAAGGCCAGGATATTTTTGAGCTTCAAAATATTCTTGAAGTTCGTTAGATGCGTTTGTGTGAATATCCTTTTCATTCAAGAACTTCACAGCTTTCCTAGCCGCCTCGGCAAATTTCCCTTGCACATTGGCTTGATCTTCATTTGAAATTGAAGTAAAATGCTTTATCCATATTGCTTCACCGTCTTTTTGATAGGTTATATGAATTACAACTGCATAAGGCGATGTGCCACCTTCAATAAATTCACTTGAAACTGTAGTGTAGTCAGAAAAACCATAATATTTATCTTCTGCAAAAAATATATTTTCTTCTGTGAATTTTTCCTCGCCTGCAATCAAATAGTCTTTATTTCTATCCAATTTTTTAAAGCAATCATTTAATAGAATGAAATTTTTATTATAGCCTCGTAATTTCCTCCTTAACATCTTATTTTCCTCAGTGACAATGTATTCTACACTAGGATTTGAAACAAATTGTAGAAAATCATCTGAATCTGAATTAGCTGAATTTGTCAGAATTAACATTACCTTTTCAAAATTATTTTCACTCAGGTAACCCTGGATAATTTTAATGTTGGTGGATACTATTATGGCAGGAATCCAATCACAACCTTCTAGTTCCTCAATTAATTCATTATACATTATCCAACTTTTATCAAAATCGCCAACAGATGGATTCATTACCAAAGCAAATGGAAGCTTAAATTCCTTGAATACTTTTATCGCGATTTTGAGACTATTTAACGTTTTTTTTACCGGTTCAATTATGGGAAATACATTGTGCTTATCTCCCCTTTGTGAGGCAAATTCGCGCAAAGCAATGAGTTCAAACTGTCGGCCTCGCAAATAAGGAAAGTACATAGGTTAAATTTTTATGGGTTTATTTAACTTGTCAATTATATCTTCATATTTCTTTTTATCTAGGTTCATTGCCAAAGCCAATTGGCGTAATTCTTTATTATAGTTTTTTAATTGTGCGGTATTAGATTTGCGCTTTTTAACCTCACAAATAAATAGTTCTGAGAGTTCCTTTTGAGGTATCTGTTTGATCATGTCAGAACAAATATCAAACATGGTAAAACTGGTCATTTCCGGCAATAAACCATAATATGCTTTTACAATATTTTTATACTCATTTGTTCTTAAACAGCGCATTATAACTTCAGGTTCAATAGTGGTGTTAAACTTTGCTTTACGAACTACTGTAAGTGTTATGCCCCTAGAGCCTTTTTTTAAGGCAATTATTCCTGTATTTTCATCTTCAGCAGCGTATTTAGCAGTTAATGTTTCATCTGTAATAATGTAACATTCATTAAATACTTTTCTATAATCAGTTATTTGCCCTAATAATCTAGCTTTTGAATCTAATTCTGTTTTAATCTCAAAGGCTTTACTTAAACCATTAAACATAACCAAGTCAGCTACTGAATTGCCTACTTTAAATTCGCTCATTACAACGGTTTCTTTTACTCCGTAATGGTTTATAAGTAATTTATCAATAAAAGAGTTTTTGTAGAAATACTCATTTCTGTAATTTTTACCCATTTCATTATAAGCGTGTTTAATATATTCTAAGTAAGTTGAAAATTCACCTTTGTTATAATTGAGTCTATCATATTGTTGAATTCTGGCTTGAATGAAGTCTAAATCACCAGTACGCAACAACTTATTGAATGATGTTGACGAAAATATACCTGAATAACTCCTGTATTTATTTTGTTCAATATTAGCCTGAAAAGTTCTCATATAATTGAAATATATTGTAAAGGTAGGTAATATCCAAAAATTAGCTATGTTTTTTATTCAAATTTGATTCTTACTGCTTTTAGGCTAATGGTTTCAATCATTTTAAACCTCCACCTTTTCGTGTTCTACT
>JAQICC010000175.1 GCA_027858735.1 Salinivirgaceae bacterium | reverse complement strand
AAAATAGATGGAATGGCTCCTAAATAGAACATTTTGCGCCACGAAAATGGGTCGAATTCGTTAGCCATTAAAGTATTACTAAAAAAAGAAAGTAGTATTCCTATTGTTATCATTAATTGAAACAATGAAACCAATGCTCCTCTATTTTTCGCAGGACTAATTTCGCTAATATACAATGGAACAATACAAGAAGAAACTCCCATAGCTATACCCAAAATAAGTCTGCTAATAAGAAGAAAGGATACACTTATAGCTGCACCCGACAATACAGCTCCAATGGCATAAATGATTGACGTGCCAATAAGCAATACTCTTCTTCCGTAAGTGTCAGATAGTTTTATTGAAACTAAGGCTCCTATTGTTGCGCCTATTAATGTTGATATTATTATCAAATCAGATTGTTGAGTGCTTAGTCCTCCCCAACTATTTACTAAAAAGGGCAAAGCCCCAGAAATAATCCCGGCATTAAAACCGAACAACAACCCTCCTATTGATGCAATTACAGCTAATAGTATAGGATAAGAAAGTGAAATTTTTTGGTTGGTGCTCATTGCCATTTTATAATGTCCTATTTATTGTTTTTGGTAAACTCTTATATAATCTACCTCCATTACAGCTGGAAAAATAGAATCATCAACACCATGTTTTCCACCCCAGTCGCCTCCTACTGCAATGTTTAATAAGAAATTAAAGGGTTTATCAAAAGGCCAGTTATCATTAGTGTAATCTACTGGTCGGTCAAAATGAAGTTTAATATTGGTTTCTTCATCTAAATAAAAATCAAGAGATCTTTCTGTCCATAAGAATCCGTATTTATGGAATTCTTCTTCAATACTTGGAGCAAAAACATGTCCTGAACTTATTTGAGTACCATCTCTATGATTATTAGCACTACTATGAATTGTAAAATATACCGTATCGGGTGCATAACTTACATATTCCATTATATCAATTTCGCCACAATTGGGCCATCCTATTTTCTTAATATTTTCGCCAAGCATCCAAAGTGCTGGCCATAAACCATCGCCTTTATGTGTAGGTAATTTTGCATGTATTTCAATTTTTCCATAGGTAAACGATTTCTTACTTACCATTCTAGCCGAAGTATAATCTCCTTTTTCTTGTCCTGAACCTTCTAACTTTGCTGATATTTTTAAAATACCGTTTTTTACTTCGGTATTTGCACCATCAGTATAGTTTTGCAATTCGTTATTTCCCCAACCGTGAGCTCCTGTTTCATAAAACCAATTGTTTGTGTCAACAGAAATACCATCGAACTCATCGCTCCAAACCAATTGATAACTCTCTTGAGCACCTATAGTATTCAAAACCAAAAAAAATAAAATAATAGCAATAATGTATTTAACCACCAAACTAATGATTTATATTTAATAAAAAAGCACCGTAAACAGTGTTTGGGAGAACACTGCCAATATTATAAAATGATTTAAAAAGAGATGCTGTTAACAGCATCTCTTTTATATTTAATTTCAATAATTAATAAGCAGGATTCTGCTCTAACAAAGTAGATCCATTAATTTCCGATTGTGGAATAGGAAAATGTTCATTCACGCCAACTCTAAAACCTAGTGGACCTAAAACAGCACCGGCATCATTCCAACGAATAAGATCGTAATAACGATTAGCTTCTTGTGCTAACTCTAAACGACGTTCCAATTTAATAGCCTCTAATAAGGACAAACTTTGTGCCGCTTCAACTTCAGTAATTGAACCCAAGCCAGCTCTTGATCTTACTATATCAACAGCAGCCCTTGCTCCAGCATCGTCTCCAGTTGCCACTAAAGCCTCTGCGTAAAGTAAATAAATATCAGCTAATCGTAATATACGTTCATTGTTACTCCATCCCCATTCTACACCATCAGGATTAAGAGCACGCCATGTTGTACGTTTTTTTGACCAATAACCGGTATAACCGTCATTATCTCCAACATTAGTATAGCCCCATTCTGCCAATTGCCATTCTGCTAAAGTAGTAGCATGCAATCGAATTGAATCACCTTGTAAACGATAGGCATCAACTAAATTTTGTGTAACCATATCAAATCCCCAACCAAGTACCAAAGTATCTGATTGAGAACCAGTAAGATCACGAACTCCACATAGATGTTGAATTACATTAGCTGTAGTCTCAGCACCATCCGGGAGACCATTGTTACCCCAGTACACCTGTGCATCAAAATATCCGTATGACATTTCAATTAATGTTTCATTATTAAACTCATTAGCATACCACCAAACATCATCATAATCAGCTTCAAGTGCATATCCACCATTATCAATCACATTTTTAAGTTCTGTGGCTGCTAAGTCATAATATTCCGAACCTAAATTATTAAAAGGAGAAGCCATATAAACATATACCTTACCTAACAAACCATGAGCTGCATATTTTGTCATTCTATAAATATCACCACCTGTCCACCGCACAGGTAAATCTACTGAAGCTTCTTGTAGACTTTCAACAATAAAATCAAAAACTTCGCCTTTGCTAACTTTAGCCTGATCATACTCTTCAGGAGTAAGCACCTTCTCTATTAATGGCACCTCACCAAATAGACGAACCAAATCAAAATAAAAGTAGGCACGAAGCATTTTTGCTTCAGCAATGGCAATCTTACCAAAATCAGATGTAGGATCAACTCTACTTATTACTACATTGCATCGGTAAATACCATAATAGCATCTATTCCAAACAGGTGCTAATCCCACATTTAGAGGTGATACTAAATAATCATGAATAGCCCAAAATTCTGGTCGGTCTGTTCTACCATCACCAACAGCTATTGCATCATCAGATCCAAGGCTACCAAACAAATACCAACTCGACCAAGCCTCCTGCCAATACTGGTTTTTAAATACATTATAAACAGCAACAAGTGCCGTGGACATTTCCGCTTCGGTTGTATAGTAATTTACCTCCAATAATTTTCCTTGAGGTTCAATATCATTCAACCATTCATCCGAGCATCCTGCAAGAGTAAAGCTCAAGGTAAGTATAGATATTATTAAATATTTCATATTTTAAAAATTTTAAATTTTAACTACTAATATTATTAAAAGGTAACGTTTAAACCTACTAAGAACTGACGTGCTTGTGGATAGAAACCACGATCAACACCATAACTTGATACTACAGCATTCCCATCTTGATCTGTTGCCGTATTTCCCATTTCAGGATCAACCCCTTTATATTTTGTAATGGTTAGCAAATTATTTGCTGAAAAATATACGCGCATACTAGTAATATTAGCAGCTTGCATCAAATCCTTTGGTAAAGTATATCCAAGTGTTAAGTTTCTTAATTTAACATATGATCCGTTCTCAACAAAAGTATCGTTATGTTTAAAATTCCAAGCAGAAGAAATTGATGGAGCAGGATAATCTGCATCAGGATTTTCAGGAGACCATGCATCCTCAAGAAAGTGAGCAGGACGGTTACTATACCCAACATCGGTACGATAAATACCATTATAAACTTTCTGACCAAATGCACCTGTAAAGTTAATACCAAAGTCAAAGTTTTTATAATAAGCATTGAAATTTAAACCTGCAAGTACTTTAGGATGTGGTGAACCAATGTTAGTTCTATCTTCTGTTGTAATTACCCCGTCACCATCTACATCAACAATTTTTATATCACCAGGTACTGCACCAAGTTGTTTTTGCTTAGGTTCTCCAGTTGCATCATCCATTATTACATTTCCTTCAGAATCAATTTGAATATTATTTGTAGCTACATCGGCTATATCTCTCCACATTCCATCAGTTTCAAAACCGTATAGAAAATAAACTGGTTGACCTTCTTCAATTCGAGTCACGGCATTACCTATACCAAGGCCTGCACCATCTCTACCACCAGGGTATGAGGTAACCTCATTCTTCATAAATGAAATGTTTCCACCAAGTTCCCATTGAAAGTCGCCTTCTAATTGTTTATATGAAAGTTCTAATTCAAGACCTGAATTCGAAATCTTTCCTTCATTTGCATACGGCTTTTCATTACCAACATAACCTGGTGTAATTGCTTCGTCTAGTAAATCGGATGTTATTCTATTGAAGTATTCAACGGTACCACTTACTTTGCTTTCTAATAAACGAAAATCTAATCCAACATTATGCATTATTGAGGTTTCCCAACCTAACGATTCATTACTTAGGCGTAGTGGAGATGCACCTTGAAGAATTGTACCAACACCGTCAGTATAAGGGAAGCCATTGTACCCAATTACTCCAACATATTGATATGGAGTAACACTACTTAAGTTACCGTTGGTTCCATAACTATAACGCACTTTCAAGAAATTAACCATAGGAATAGTCCAAAAATTTTCTTTTGAAATTACCCAACCCATAGAAACCGACGGAAATAAACCACTTTGAAATGTACCTCCATCTGGATCTGCTTGTGGAGAAAGCATAGATGATTTATCGTTTCTAATGGTAATATTCAGCATATATTTTTCCATATAATTATATGAAAAACGTCCAAATACTGAAGCCAAACGTCTTGGATCATAGCGCTCACCACCTAATGCGGCATCAGCCGTAACGGGTGTAGTATATATAACAGTCGTATCAACACCGCTAACTGTTACCTTCAAATCTGCATCAGATGGAAAATTAAGAGTTGATGCAGGATGAGAAAAAGCATCAGCTTCACGAACCATATTTTTCCCCCAGCCAGAAAGTTCGTTGCGAGTATATTCCTCGGCATGAGTACCCACCATTGCTGAAATATTATGATCGACAAATGATTTTGTATAGGACAATACATTATCGAATTGCCAGGTTCTATAATTGTTTTGCCTTTGATCTGCTGTACTAAAACTACTTTCGCTTTCATTATGATAATAGTATGCAGGTGTCCAAGATTCCTGTTGGCTATTAGCAATATCAAGATCATATGAAGATCTAAAATTTAGTCCTTCTATAGGTGAAATATCGACAAAAGCTCCTGCCAAAATTTTATCTTCTCCCCAACTTCCATGTGATGTTTCAATTAATGCTAAGGGGTTAGCAACTTTATTTCTAGCCTTGGTTGACATTCCGTAAGCATTGCCACTGCCATCACGAACAAAAAGTTCTGAAGCACCCTCCACATCAGTATACTCTGAAGGAATATCATCTTCACTAGCATATACCGTTGGAGTTAGAGGATCGATTAAAATGGCATTACCATAAAGCCCAGTAAATTCACTGTTTTCACCTAATGATGATCTTTCGCGTCGACTATAAGTAGCTTTAATACCAACTTTTAAATAATCGGTAGCCTGATGCTCCATATTTAACCTTGCCGTCATTCTTTTAAAATGTGATTTATCGCCTCCGGTTATACCGTTTTGATCAAAATAGTTCACAGAAGAAGCATAAGTAGATTTTTCTGTACCACCAGAAATTCCAACATTATGACTTTGCATAAAAGCTGGAGCTGTTACTTCATCTAACCAATCGGTTTTAAATCCATCGTAAGCTTCTCCTATCGCAGGAAATCCGGCTTTTAGAAGATCTTTATTTGTTTTTGCAATTTGCTCATCTTCCGTTGCATCTTTCGCTCTTATATACTTGTTTTGATACAAAAATGCTTTTTGGTAATAGTCAATATATTGGTCAGCATCCATAACTTTAAAGTTATCGTTGTAATACTGTTGACCAAAATAATTGCTATAAGTAACTTGGGCCATGCCCTTTTTACCCTTCTTGGTACTTATTAATACTACACCATTACCACCTTCAGCACCATAAATTGCAGCAGATGCAGCATCCTTTAAAATCTCAATAGATTCAATATCAGATGGATCTAGATAATCAATGCCTGATGTTTTCATCCCATCTACTATATATAGGGGATTACTATTATTATTAGAACCCGTACCACGAATTTTAATGGTCATACCTGCACCTGGCGATCCACTTTCGGCAGACACCGTAACCCCAGATACTTTACCTTGAATTGCTTGTTCAACCCTTTGTGGCTGTGTAGCAATCAAATCTTCAGACGAAATTTTAGAAATAGCACCTGTTACAAGACTTTTTTTCTGAACACCATAACCAACAACAACTACTTCATCTAAATCAGAAATATCCGTCGTCAAAACAATGTCAATTGTTCCCTGGTTACCTACAGGCAATTCCTCTGAAAGGTATCCGATAAAAGAAAATATTAAAATTGGATCACTTACACCTTGAATTTCCAAGGAGTAATTTCCATCAAAATCAGTTACGGTACCTGTTGTGGTTCCTTTAATAATAACCGAAGCTCCCGGTAGCGGAAAACCATCACTGGCCGTAACCGTACCCTTTACTGTTGTTTGCTGAGCAAACGTGAGCGCATTAAATAAAAATAATGCGGCTGTAATTAAGAATAGTTTTTTCTTCATAATTTGTTAGAAGTTTGAGTTTGTACTGCTTAAAAAACGATTCAAAAATAAGCTAACGCAATCGATTACACTAAAATAACACCCTTATTGAAATACAACATAGTGTTTAATTTACCCATACAATAACTCAACACAAATTATCTATATAACTGTTTTACTGTATTATAATTACTTTACAATTAACAACATTAAACCTACCTATTCCACAACACAATATTTATTGTGTTTTTTTTGATTTTGAGCAATATTTGAATTCGATTTACATTCAGGAGAAAAATCTTGAATATTTAGGAAAGATATAACATAAGGCTTTAATACCTTAATTATCTATACATTAACTATGTTTCAATAATGTATTCGGTTAAATTTTGATCATGTGGTAAATCCATTTTTTTTCTAAGTCTATATCTACTTATTTCAACACTTCGCACTGAAATATTGAGAAGGGGTGCAATTTCTTTAGAGGAAAGATTCATTCTAAGGTAGGCGGCTAAACGTAAATCTTTAGGTGTAAGCTCTGAATGTTTTTCTTTCAGACGCTGTAAAAAGTTTTCATGAACCTTATCAAAATTCTTTTCAAAAACGGTCCAGTTATCCTGGTGTTCAATTTCCTTGTTAATCTTTTTTACTAATCTATATAAATCCTTATTCTCACTATACTTAACATCATTTTTGCCAAGTTTTTGCAGTACATCTTTAATTTGCTGGAGTATTTGATTCTTTTGAATTATACTCATTGTTGTATTTGCCAGCTCCTTGCTCTTATGCCTTACATCAGTTTTAAGTTTTTCATTTCTTAAATTCGTTAACTCTGCTTGTGCCAATTCTGCTTTTCTTTTAAGCTTAATACGGTTCTCTATCATTCTTTTTTGCTGAATTATTGACTCTCTTCTTTTAACATTATTAATTCGTTTTTTAATTAAAAATGATGAAATAAGTGTTGATGCAAAAAAGAATATTAGATAAAACAAATAAGAATACCAACGACGATATAGAGGTGGTTCAATTGAAATTATTAAAGAAACCTTTCCCACTATCTGATCTCTGTCTATAGTGCATTGTATATCAACAACATAATCGCCTTCTCGTAAACTATTTAAATTTAACTCGTTACCAGTATACCAGCTAGACCAAGGCCCATTATTTAATCGGTAACGGAATTGTACCATGTTTTGATTTGAATAATAGGGCATTGAAAGGTTTAATTTCAGATTATTCATTTTATAAGAAAGTTCTCCTAATCTTATTCCGTCCTTTCCTTCAGAAAAAGGCACTGCTATTTCATCATTACTTATTTTACTTAGGTACTTTGCAGACTCTAAATCTATCCAAATTTTATTTCCAGATTCATTTTCTGAATTGTGTAAATAGAGAACAAAACCGTCTTCATTTCCAATTAGATAGCTATTATCCCTTAATTGCAAAACATTTTCATAACCCTTTGGAAATGTTTTTGTAAGTGAGGCAAATGCATTAGATTCCACTGCGTACATATCATTATTTAGCCAGGTTATTAGGTATAACCCTCCTTCCTTAAAACAAAAATACCTAGAATCGGTACATTCTATAACCGAATACATATTACCTGAGCCATGTGGAAAAAAATCATCCCAAATTTTATCATAAGTAAAATCACCCCCATTATAATTGTAGACTCCAATATTTGAAGTAACAATTATATTGTTTTTTATCTTGAATATTTCGTTGCCAAAATCGTTGGGTAGTTTATTTCCCTCATGATAATAGTCGGACAGTATAACCTTATAAGATTCGGCTGCAATATCTAATTTATATATCCCTTTATTGGCATGACTTACCAATATATTATTTTCATTATCAAATATAAAATGTCTGGCAGACTCATTAAAACCAGAAAGCTTTGAGTATTCATTTGTTTTTTTATTTAAAATAAAAAAACCTTGGTAAGTGCCTATCAAATATAGATCTGGATAATCCGGAATCTCAGTTATATCCCACACTCCTGACAAATTGAATATTTTTTTTATTCCTTTATTATCAATAACATACAGGCCTAAATTATGACAGCAAAATAATTTACTGTTCAAATTTACTAGTTTCCATACCTGCCCTTTAATCGCCTTTATTTCCAAAAAATCCAGAAAATCCGAATTAGCTTCATTACGCTCAGTATAGGGAATATAATAAAGGCCCTGATTAGTACCAACATACAGTCTATTATTATAAATTTCAGCAGAATATCCCATTCCAAATCCGCCTCTTTTACGAACATGAAATAGTGGGGAATTTGTTTTTGCAAAATCAATTCCATTATCTAATCCTATCCATAAATTTCTAGTATTATCTTCAAATAGGCACAATACAGTATTATTTTGCAGACCCACAACGGAATTCTGACTTGATATTATTTCTCCTTGGGGATTTGTAATAATGAAACCATTTTGTATACTTCCAAATACATAATTTCCATTCTTCATTTGTAATGCACTAAATAAATTATTGCGAAGAACAAAACTATTGGCTTCAGTTTTCCATGGTTTTATACCCTCTTTGTCTTTTAAAAACAAACCCTCTAATTGCGTGCATATCAATAATCCATTCTCATGAGGAAGTATTTCCCATATTTCTATATCATTACAGGTAGCAAAACCAGACATTTCATGCAATGTTCCTTCATTCATTTTGTACAACCCAAAACCATAATCCTGTATATAAAACTCTTCCTTAACATTAAAAATGTATTTAAAATCACCTTGAGGCATTATGCATTGTTCAAATTCGCCCTTATAAAAAACCAATAAATGACTAAAGGTCTGAATATATATTCGTTCACCATCTTTGTATATACGCCAAACTTCATGAAATTTGCGATACTCATTTGGAACCTTATGTATCCAAGAATCATAAGCCATTTTACCAAAAGAATCCGTGTATACAAGACCAAACTCACTAAACGCTCCTGCTAAAATAGAGTCCTTTCCTATTTGACATAGCGACCTAACTATCGAATGATTAGGCATCGTCCTTAATTGCCAACTATTTCCATCATATTTTAATATTCCATCATTGTTTGCAAAATACATTACATTGTTATCGGCCTGTATAATGTCCCAATTCTGAGTACCCGCTTTATATTCTATTTTGCTATAATTTTTAAGAAAAGGAGCAATTGGCAATTCACTTGCTACACTAATATCAAGCAATATAAAAAAGCCTATTTGTAATAGGAAAATTTGTTTGAAGTATATCTTTTTACACATGAATATTATCCAGCTAATTAATACCTATAAATTAAAAATACAATATCAAATATACATATAAATGTTGAACTTTACAATAACACTATATAACAGATATTCAATTAAATAAACATTTACATACCAAGCTTTGTATAGGCATATGTTATATTTTGATGTACTGTATTTGTGATAAAATTATTGGCTTATACTAACATATTAATACATATTACACATTAAACAAATACTTAATTTGATACTATAAATAGTAAACTATTTTAAAACCATAAGCTATAGCATGCAATTAAACACATTAACATAGATAAATGTGTAGTCATATTATCATTTCAATTAAACTATTTCTGTTATTTTTGTAGTCAGTATTCTTAATACATATGCTCGATGATAGATTTTTCGAATTTAGATAAGGTTGCCATTAAAACAAAGAACAATCAATTTACTTACAAAGAATTGAATAATAAGATTAATGACTTTTCTAAAC
>JAQICC010000150.1 GCA_027858735.1 Salinivirgaceae bacterium | reverse complement strand
ACTCAAAATGTGAAAACCAACAATTCCTAGGTCAGCCTGTCCCGTACCGGAGGTCGGGAGGGTTATACCTAAGTAAAGCGCCTCTTCACTTTGTTCGAATCGCTCAACTTAGGTTATATTTATTTGAGTAAAATGAATATTGAATTGGATGATGTGCGATTTGTATAGTAACTTAAAAATTCTAATATATGAAAACAATACTATTATTTGCATTTGCACTGTTTTTTACGTGTTTAAATGCACAGCAAAATTTCTTTTTTACTGAAGGTACAAACAACGATTTTTACGATCAAGGTATTGTAAATTTAGCAGGCCTTGGTAATAGTACTTTTGAACATACCTACCCTTCCTGTTGCCCTGAATATAATGACAAAGTACCATGTTCAACAAATGCATATAATGGAAATACATCACTTAAATTTCATTATACTCCAGCATCTGATGGAAATTGGGAAGTATCTGTATTTACATCAAATTGGGGAGAGTTAGATATTACAAATAATTCACATTTATTTTTTTATGTTTATAGTGAGGATAGTATTTTAAGTAATGTTTTACCATTAATTGCACTAAAAGCCATAAGTACTGTAAGTGGACAAGAAACAAATACCAGCTATTATAATATTTCTGATTACAACACAGATATACCTGCTGGTAAGTGGACAAAAATTTCCTTTCCGTTAGATACAATTATGGCTGATGATAATAATGTGAACTTAAATTTTGCTAAATGTAAAGCTGTGGTTTTTGCCCAATCGGAATCAAATGGCATTGAACGTACCCTACTTATTGATGATATTTATACATGGGTAAAACCTGAAAGTTTGGAACCCGTTGAAAATTTATCAATTTCGGCTTACGATAGTCATACTGGTTTATCATGGAACATTCCTATTGTAGGTTTGGAATGCAGGCTATATGCTTCAGTTGATTCAGGAACCACTTATAATTTAATTACGGAAACAACCCAAAATCAATATCTTCATTTTATAAATAGAGAGGATACCGCTTTGGATATTAGTTATAGAATGGTTACAGTTTTAGATGATGAAGAGTCTGATCCGGTTGATACAACCGTAACCATTAGGGAATTTACAGATGATGAATTGATGGATATGGTGCAAAAGTATACATGGCGGTACTTTTGGGATTATGCTGACCCTTCATACGGAATGATTTACGAACGAAACGAGAATGATCAAGGTGGGGAAGTTGCCTCCGGAGCTTCAGGAATGGGATTAATGGCTTTAATTGTAGGTTATGAACGTGAATATGCTAATAAAGAAGATATTAAAGATAGAATTATTAAGATGCTCTATTTTCTTGAAAATTGTGATCGATTTCATGGAGCTTATTCTCATTGGTACAACGGAAGTACCATGAAAACCACACCTTTTTTTACTGAAGACAATGGAGGTGATATTGTTGAAACATCTTTTGTGGCTGAAGGATTAATTGCTGTACGAAATTATTTTACCGGCGATGATGAAAAGGATATTTTAATAAGAGAAAAGGCCACTATGTTATGGGAAGAAATAGAATGGGATTGGTATACTCAAAATGGTAGTAATACATTATATTGGCATTGGTCGCCAAACTATGGTTGGGAAATTAACCATGCTTTTGGAGGATTTAACGAAACTTTAATAACATATTTTTTGGCAGCTTCATCACCCACAAATCCAATTCCAACTAAGGTATATCATTCAGGTTGGGCTCGAAATGGCAATATTGTTAATGAACGTACCTATTATGGTAACGATATAAAACTAGCTCCCGATTATGGTGGGCCTATGTTTTGGGTTCATTATAGTTTTATGGGTTTAAATCCTTTTGAATATACTGATCAGTACGCGAATTATGGTGAAGAAGCAACCAGTATTGCAAAAATTCACTACGAATATGCAAAAGCCAATCCTTTTGGTTATGAAAACTATGGTGAAAATTGTTGGGGACAAACAGCTTCATACGACCCGGAAGTTGGCTACAGAGAACACAGGCCATATTCTGGTGATAATGGTACTATCTCGCCAACTGCTGCATTGGGTAGTTTCCCATATACACCTACCAAATCGATGGCGGCATTAAAATATTTTTACCGAGAACGTGGTGAGGATTTATTCGGAAAATATGGGTTTTACGATGCTTTTAATGATGAACTGGATACAGTTATCGAAAAATACCTTGGTATTGACCAAGGACCAATAATTGTAATGATGGAAAACTATAGATCAGGTTTAATATGGAACGCTTTTATGGAAGATGTTGATGTAAAAGAAGGGATCGATAAAATTGTATCCTGGACAAATATTGAATCTGATATTGCAGAAAATGGTTATATTATTTACCCTAATCCAACAAATACAGGACAATTATTTATTCATAAAGAAAGTGGGCTGAATAGCGAATTAAATCTCAAAATAACTTCAATTGATGGAAAAACAGTTAGTAATTATCAAGTGTATGATTTGAATAATTCATTGATTACAATTGATATTCAAAATATAAGGTCTGGTTGTTATTTATTACATTTGAAGGAAGGACAAAGCATAAATATTTTTAAAGTTATAATTCAATAAATAAAGTTGCTGCCACATATAAAATATTACTTATGAGTTTGTTCGGAAAGTAAACGAATTAAGGTTTTTAATATGTTTTTACTCTGATACTTTTTTTAACTGAATTCATCAATGTTTACAATTCAAGAACATTGTTTCATATATGGATTAGTAAATGAAAAATTTAACATTTAAGCTAATATTGATTCTGGTTTTATTAATGGTTGCGCAACACACCATTTGCAAATCGGATAATCTGTTTTTTGAAAAACGATCAATACAAAACGGCCTCTCAAACAGCACTGTATATTGCATTTACCAAGATGAAACCGGTTACATGTGGTTTGGTACAAATGATGGTTTAAACCGCTACGACGGTTATGAATTTGTTACCTATAGGTATAATTATAATGATCCTTTTTCAATATCGGGTGACCAGGTTACATCAATTACTGGTGATGAAGAAGGTAATTTATGGATGGGGGTTTGGGATGGAGGCTTAAATTTTTTTGATAGAAAAACAGAAAGATTTTATTCATACAAGAATGACCCAAATGATTCATTAAGTATAAGCCACAATATTGTTTGGAAAGTATATTTTGATAGTGGAAATCAACTATGGATTGGAACATTGGGCGGAGGACTTAATAAATTTATACCGGAATCAAATAATTTCAAGAGATTTAAATATGATCCAAATAATAATAAAAGCATTAGCAGTAATTATATAAGTACTATAATTGAAGATAAAAACTATAACTTATGGATTGGTACTGAGGACAATGGTTTGAATTTATTCTATGAAACTGAAAATTTATTTGTGAGATATTTTCATGATTCTTCTGATAATAATTCATTAGCAGGAAACCATATAAATTCACTTTATGAAGATGAACAACAAAGAATATGGGTAGGGACTCAAAATGAGGGCTTTTCTATTTTAATGCCCGACGATAAAACATTTATTAATAATAAATCAAAAATAAAATCCAGTAAACTTAATTGTAATAAGATAAGGGCTTTTTGTCAGGATAGGAATAATACAATTTGGATTGGAACCGATGGAGGAGGCATTAATATTTTAAATACTGATAATGATAAAATCTATAAGCTGGTCAATGAGCTTCAAAATCAAAAACCGCTTAGTTCAAATGTTGTTTTTGATATTTATAAAAGTAGAGATAGTATAATTTGGATAGGCACTTTCCAGGGTGGTATTATTATATATGATAAGAAAAAAAATAAGTTTCAGCCTTTTAATACTGTTAATACAAAAGGTTATGGTATAAGCCATAAAACCGTAATGTCAATTTATGAAGATTCGGAAGGATTCATTTGGTTTGGTACCGATGGGGGAGGTTTAAACAAGTTTAATCCAAATGACAACACGTTTAAATATTATCAGCATAATCCTCTTGTAAAATCAACAATAAGCGGTAATACAATTAAATCAATTATTGAAGATGCAGATGGGAACCTATGGATTGGGACACATTCAAATGGCTTGAATTTATTAAATAAAAATACCGGAAAATTTGAAAGATTTAGTCATGACCCTGCAGATACAAATTCTTTAAGCCACAACGATGTTTGGGATTTATTAATTACTGATGACAATAATTTATGGGTTGCAACTTTAAGCGGAGGACTCAATTTATTAAACAGAGAAACAATGACCTTTAAACATTACCGAGCCAAGTCTTCACCCAACAGCCTTTGTTGTGATAATATATTTTCAATGATTGAAGATAAAAAAAAAGGAGGCTTATGGATTGGCACAAGAAACGGGTTAAGCTATTTCAACATAAAAAAACAATACTTTAAAAATTACTACCATAATAAGAATGTTTCTGGTAGTTTAAGTAATGATGAGGTTAATGTGGTTTACCAAGACAGCAAAGGTGATATTTGGATAGGTACAAAACATGGTGGAATTAACTTGTATGTTTCAGAAAAAGATGAATTTATATCATTTACTATAGAGGATGGACTTATTAGCAATAACATTGTTGGAATATTAGAAGATAATGAGCATAATTTATGGATTAGTACAAACAGGGGTATTTCGGTGTTTAATCCGGCGAGTAAATTAGTTTCAAATTATACCATTGACGATGGCTTGCAAAGTAATGAATTCTTAAATGCCTCGGCATGTAAAAGAAAAAACGGGGAATTAGTTTTTGGTGGAATTAATGGTTTTAATATTATAAACCCCAAAGAGGTGAAAAATAATGAATATGTTCCTAACGTGATAATAAACAAACTCCTGATATCAAATAAAGAAGTTAAGATTGGAGAGGTAAATTCACCATTAAAAAAAGCTATTTCACTAACAAGTGAAATTAGCTTAAAACATTTTCAATCGGTTATTACTTTTGAATTTACTGCATTAAATTTTACAAATTCCTCAAAAAACCAGTATGCTTATTCCTTAGAGGGTTTTGATCCTGATACCATGGGTTGGAATTATATTGGAAATAGGCGTATGGTTACATTTACAAATTTAAACCCCGGCACTTATACATTAATGGTTAAGGCATCTAATAATGATGGTGTGTGGAATAGTAAACCTACTATATTAAAAATTACAATACTACCTCCATATTGGGAAACATGGTGGTTTAAGGGGGCAATTCTGTTTTTTATTATTGGTCTTTTAATTACTCTTTACTTATTGCGGATAAACCAAATAAAAAACCAGAAAAAGGAACTGGAAAAGCAGGTATATAAAAGAACCCATGAACTGATGATTGCAAATGCAGAATTAAAAGAAAGGCAAGCAGAAATATATTCACAAAAAGAAGAGATTGAACAACAATCGGAAGTGCTAATTGAAGAAAAAGAATTGGTTGACAAACAAAATATAGAATTAATAAAAAAGCAAAACGAGATATTAAAGCAAAATATAGAAATTAAAAGGATGAGTGATATTATTCATAGAGCAGATATGGAAAAAATAAAATTATTTGCTAATATATCACATGAAATTCGTACCCCTTTAACATTAATTTTGGGTCCGGTTGAACGGATGCTTTCCCTGCTTAATTTTGATGATAAATTTCATAACCAGTTGCAAAGAATTCATAATAATGCACTGCGACTTAAGAACTTAATCAATAAAATACTTGATTTTAATAAATCTGAAAATCAGTCGTCAATATCATTTTCAAAATATGATATAGTTGTAGTAATTAAAAATATTGCGTCATCGTTTTTTGATTTGGCTGCTCAAAAAAATATTGCATTTAATGTAGTTGCTAAAACTGATTCTTTGGAAGTATATTTTGACTATGAAAAATTCGATAAAATAATATTTAATTTATTGTCAAACGCTTTCAAATTTACAGCAAACAATGGTTCAATTTCAATTATTGTTGACCTTATCATTGATAAAACTGATCTTCCAAATGAATATGTAGGTGTCAAAATTTCTGATTCTGGTATTGGCATACCTTCTGCAGATTTGGAAAGAATATTTGAAAGATTTTATCAATCTAAACATCCCCAAAATAATTCCATAGAAGGAACTGGTATAGGTTTATCAATTGCCAAAAATTTTACTGAACTTCATTATGGTAGAATATTTGCAGAAAGTGAAGAGCGAAAAGGTTCCTGTTTTACTGTATTATTGCCTTTGGGAAATTCACACCTCAAAGATTCCCAGATTTTTCCGGCCATTGAAAAAAGTGAAAACAATAATGAAACAGCTTCCATCATTAAAAAAAGTATTAAAACTAAGGAAGAAACTCAAAACCGGGAAAAATTATGTAAGGTTTTACTGGTAGAAGATAATAATGACTTACGAGATTATATAAAAGAAAGTTTAATAGATTATTATCAGGTTACCGAAGCGAATAATGGCGCTGAAGGATTAGAAAAAGCTAAAAAGGATCAACCCGATATAATTATTTCAGATATTATGATGCCCAAAACGGATGGTATTGAATTGTGTAAAATAATTAAGAATAGCATTGAAACTAGCCATATTCCCGTTATACTGCTAACCGCAAAATCAACGCTTGACGATAAAATTAAGGGCCTTGAAACCGGTGCTGATGATTATATTTCAAAACCTTTTAGTGATAAGGAGTTGCACGTGCGGATAAAAAATCTATTAAATTCAAGGCTTATATTAAAAGAAAAGTTTAGTAAAGATATTGTTTTAGAACCTCAGGATATTACTTTAAGCTCTGAAGATGAAAGATTCCTTCAAAAAGCATTCGAATTAGTTGAAGAAAATATGTCGGACTTATATTTTGATGTTTCAAAATTCGTTTCAGAAATGGCAGTGAGTAGATCACTATTGCACCTAAAACTTAAAAAATTAACCAATCAATCTGCTGGCGATTTTATTAGAATGTTACGGTTAAAAAGAGCCGCTCAATTATTAAAACAGAATAAAGTAACGGTTTCCGAGGTTTCGTATATGGTGGGCATCGACCCTAAGAATTTCAGTAAATGTTTCAAAAAACAATTCGGTGTTTCTCCGGGACAGTATGCGGATGTAAATGCTGATAAGAACTAATCCACAAATTCACAACTCAATATCAAATTCACTCACGGCAACCGCATTTAAAACTTACCCCTATGGAAAAAAATATTTTCTCCACGAATTAACACTAATTCAAAATCAACCAAAGTTGATTTAAACAGTTTTTTCGTGTAAATTGGTGTAATTTGTGGACTGTTTTTGTTTTTTTATTTATAAATGCGGTTGCCCTGCAAATTCACTTTCCAAAATTTTTAAAAACATCTTCCCGTATCACTGTAAAAAACTGCACATCAATATTATACGCCATTAATAATTTCATCCGACGATATTAAACATCAGGAAGATACTTTTGGACATAGAGCTACCCAAACGGAAATCGATTCTGTTTTTTTGTAATAATGCGGTTAATATCAATATTCACGTACAGATTAACATGTTAAATCACTCACAATAAGGTTTAGTACCTGTAATAATTATTAAGATTTTTTAACTAATCTAAAACTAATTACTTATGAAACAAAAAAATCGACATCTTTTTCATCTAAAAAAAGGAACAGAAAATTTATTTGAATTAAAGACCAGGAAAAAGTTACGCGCCATGATGCTTGTAATTAGCATAGCATGTATGACAGTGGGGACATTTGCCCAACCAATTGAAAACATAGATATGTTTGAACAACTTAAAAATTGGCATACCTTAGGCTGGGGCGATGCAAGTTTAGTTGAATATTCTCAATTCTGGACAACGGAAGGAAATTTTTCACTAAAATTTCATAACACATCAGTAGGTCAGAACTGGACGGCTTATGAAACCGATTTCCAGTCAGAACTATCTCCTGCCCAGGTGACTATGGATATTCGAAATGCATCTAATCGCTCTTATGTATTAAAAGTAGAAGTTGTTAATGCTGGTGGAATTTCAAGAGTTTTAGGGTCGCCACTTACAATGGCAGCTAATACTACATATAATAATTATACTTTTCCTAATTCAGGGGGCATTAGTAAAATAAGAATTATTCAGGATCAATATGGTTCTAATAACGTAGTTACCTATATTGATAACATCCGTTTTACAACTTCAACAACAACTGTTTGGGACAATTGTGAGTTTGAAACATCTACTGATCATTATTCATGGTATGTTGCAAACGATGCTGCCACAGGTAACTCAGGCACTTATTCTACAACTATAGTTTCTAACAATACTGAATTTTCCAGCGCAGCATCTATGATTATGGAATGGGATGCAAGTGCTCATGCTACTACAAAAGCCGAACTTAAAACCAATAATGCCACAGAAGACTTAACCGGTTATGATGTTCTTTTGGTTGACGTTTACCGTCCAGAAACAACCGATAAAAACGTAAAAATAAAAGGCTGGTTGTGGAGTACTTCTTCATTTACTGCTGCTGGAGGAGATGATGGTGTTGGTATTGATGTTGCTGATCAGTGGACAACAATAGCAATATCATTAAATGATACGGTAAGTACAATTACTCAGATTGTTTTTATTGTACAAAATACAACCGGAGACAATGCAACAGGAACATTGTATTTTGATAACCTGCGTGCAATATCAACCAGTATACCTCCAAATGAAGAAATTATTTATCCTTCTACCATGGGTGGAGAAGTGCATATGATGAATGATTTTGATGATGCACAAAAACTAATCAGAAATAATTTTTACGGAGAGGTTCAGGCAGTTGCAGATGGAGATGGTACTTTAACAGCCGTTTCGGTAATCAACGAAGGCAGGTCAGCCGTAAAACTTGATTATGATGTAACCCCTTCTAATTGTAATTGGGGTGTTGTATACCATAACAACCTGAATATGAATTCGCAAAAAGACAAACTAGTATTGTATATGAAAGGGGATGACAATACAACTTATCCAGATACGGTAAAGTTAGAGATTTATGATAATAATAATAACAAAGCTATCTGTTGGTTACAGGATATAAATACCACATGGCAACAATGGGTAGTATCTTTTGACCCTAATAAGCTTAAGGTTATAGACCCCCTAATAGATATGGCAAATATTACTAAAATATCTGTTGTAATACCTAAAGACGCCAAATCAGGTACTGGTATTTTGTATATAGACGACATGATCTTTGTAGATGATTTAGGCACTTCAATAACAGAACCTGATAATTTCAGGCCTGAATACGACGCGAGTGAAACATTATATGGCGATAACAAAGATGAGCCATTGATATGGAATACTTTTAGTGCTTCTAACAGCACAATAGACCTGTCTTCATTCGAAGGATTAAACAACGATGGTATTATTTATGATTATGACGTAACCGGTGGATGGGCTACCATAAGAACAAAAGTACCACAAGGAACCAATCCAGATATTAATCCACTAGCATTTTACTTAAAACCTGACAGAGATGGTCAGGTAGAAATGAAGCTGGTTGATACTGATGGTACTTATTTCCAAAAAACTCTGGGACTTGGTTTCTATGATGAATGGATGCGTGTGGTTGTTTCATTGGATGATATGGAATTTGGTGGATACTTAAGAGGTGATGACGAGCAATTTGGAGTCTTAGACTCTATTGAAATTGGTTTCTCAGAAGGTAATAATTCAGCATTATGGTTTGATGAGATTGGGCTTGCAACAGCAAATACATTATCGTCATTTGCTCCACACAATGACCCTCACAGTGAAGATGCTGGGATTAGTACAGCAGCGCGTCGAGCATTGTCTATGGATGCTGAAGATCCATTGGTAATAGAATACCTGAAACAATTACAAGACCCTGTTACTGGGTTAGTACGCTCAAAAGCAAATGAAAATGTAGCCCAAACCTTTAATAATGCCTTGGTAGCTATGGCCTTTATCCTAAAAGGCCATACAGCAGAGGCCCATGCCATTCTTGATTTTTATGCAAATGCAACTGATATAACTAATAACGATGTTCGTAAGCAAAACTTTTATTGCAATGGCCAGGCAAGAGGATTTTACCAGCAAGTAGAACTTGAAACACTATGCGATTCAACCTGGGACGAAACACATACCCATGGTACTAATCCACGATGGATGGGTGATAATGCATGGCTTTTACTGGCATATAAATTTTACGAAAGACAATATGGTAAAGAAAAATACGCAGATATTACAAGCCTTTTATTAGATTACCTGCGCAGTTTATACAGGGATAACACTTTTGTTTATTACAAACAAGACCCTTCCTGGCAGTATACAGGCGGATATCTTTTAGACGGATGGAGATATGGTGACACATACGAACCTAACGATACAAACGATTTTGTTGATGGTAAGGAGGTTCATCCCGGAGGTGTATCAGGTCATCACGAAGGTAATATTGATGCATGGGCAGCAATGAGACTATGCGGTGTGGACGTAGATGTTTTAGATAATATTAAAGCATGGATTGACAATGAGCTTACTACCAAAGGAGAAGACAAGGACTATCCTCTGGATTTATACACCTGGAGGGCATTGGCTATGGGTGATGAAGACCCTGAAAAAGCAGCCTTGCTGGATATACCTGAGTACGATTTCCGCTACCGCAAAACAGTAGAGTTTAATGGCAAAACAGTAACAGGGCTATATTCTGATCCCGATATATTTACAGACAACATCTGGTCCGACGGCTTTGGACACATTATTTGCGCATACTTGTCATATGGCGACAGGCAACGAGGTTATTTTTATGCCAACGAACTTGACAAGATGCTAATTTATGATACGGTTAACGGAGTTCCTGTTAAGTCATTACCTTATGCAGCAAACAGCAAAGGAAAGTACCCATGGGTTGATATTACCGAAGGATTCTCATCAGCATCAGCATGGTATATTTTTGCCAAAAACAGCTTTAACCCATTTAGCTCATTTAGTCTTTATATGGATGTACCATATTATGCAGAGGAAAACACTAATTATAGCGGAGCCGCTTGTGCTAAAATGATGCTTGATTATGTACGAGTTAGTGATGATACCACTCAAACTATGTTGCAAAACTATGGAACATCGTATAACTGGCCGGGTTGGTATGGTTGTAATGATAATACTACCCAGAATGATTTTTTGGATCCACGTGGAATGTATAAAGCTCTTAATGAGTATGAAAGAGACGAGGATTATAATTACGCTTATCTTAGACGCGATACCAGGGATGAAGCTTATAAAGATTTATGTTATTGGATGTCACATGAAATATCAAATGTTCCAAGCGACAAAAATCAAATGCCTTCAACAGTTCCTACAGGTGGAAATTATGATAACTGGGTTGTTGTTAATGGTTTCCAATCAAACGTTAATCCAGAACTTGCGAACTTTATGGTTTATGGCTTTTATGTAAAAGATCCACAAGTTGATGGTATTGGTCAGGATATGTATATACAGGCAAGTGTTTTTGGAGACAATTACTTTAAGCCAATTAATATATCAGGCGATTATTGGAATGGCAAATATGTTACTGTAGATGAACCACCGGTAGGAAGTACCAATAATATTACAGTACAGGCAACTCTAGCATCAGCAGAAACTCCAATAACCAACGAAAAAAGGTTTGTAGCTGCTGAACAAGGACTGAAAAACTACCAATTAATGAACGACAAGCGTGTAAGCGGTTCAATGAATGGTGCTGTTCGTGGCCGCATATACTTTGTAGATTTAGATGGAGAAACAAACGATTATTACATTGTAAGCTTTGAAAAAAGCGGTGGAGTAATAGCCTCAGTAACTATTAGAAAATCTGATGGAGCATTAAAAGAAGTAACCTTCCTGGATTCTCCTGATATGACTTATTATGACAGGATACCTGGTACACGGGTTCATAAATCGGCAGAAGCATCGCTATTGAATCCATTCTATCCTGATGCTACAACTATGAAACTGGTATACAATGGTAAGGATATTATAGATGAAGACGAGGTAACGGTTATAGAAAAGGATAATGTGAAAGATATATTTACAGTGATGCCAAACCCTGCAAATAGTTATACACGTATCAGCTATAGCTTAAAACAAGAAGGATTAGTAAATATTTCGATTTATAATATTTCAGGAAAAATGGTTAAAGTCCTTTTAAATAGTAAACAAAAATCTGGAGAACATATACAGCAGATTGATTTAAGTGACCTTGAAAACGGTGTGTATTATTTAAGGTTGAATAAAAATGAGAATAATAATACTGCTAAAATCATAATAATGAGATAAATTTATGGTTAAGAAAATTATTTACAAAAATTTTATTTGTAGATGATGTGCATGATTAATGTAGCAATAATTAGTTGAAATCTAATTATTGCAACATTTAAATACTTATTTAAAAATACAGAAGAGATGAAACCCTCATGGAGGGTGGCAAAATATTTTCAGTGGAACCTCCATAAATGGATGTGACTAAAAATCAAAAATTTAACTAATCTTAAGACGAATGAAATATAGTCTACTTGTAAGTTTCTGTTTATTAAGTTTTTTATCATGTAAATATCAGGATAATAATTATTTAAATGCAAATTGGATATTACAAAAATCAAATGCGGATTGTAGTATAAATTATACAAACCAAAATGATGAAAATTGTTTTGTTATTGACTATGAACTATATGAAAAAGGACAAGACCTTGAAGGACTACCTAATAATTGGGTTTCAATTAAAAGTAAGATTAAAGACCTTTCTTTAATAGAAAAATACCCTATAGTGCTAAGTTTAAAAGCGGAAAGTAATGATGTTTTAGAGTTAAAATTCATTGATAAAAACGGGGCAATTTTTGGAGTAAAACTGCCGCTAATAAATAAATATAAAAGTTGGACAAACCTTGTTATCTACCCAAATAATATTGAGTACATGTGGGGCGGAAAAGATGATGTTATGGATAAACCCGAATATTTTGAAATAGCAGTATCAGGTAGAGGGCAAGGAAAAATATATCTAAAAAATCTATCATTTGATATAATGAAACCAAAATCGGAATTGCCAATATTAGGCCCGGTGATAGATAGTTTATATAACAAATCGGGATTTGGTTTTTTAGCACGAAGAGATAGTGTTTTAAAACCTGAAGATCCATTAATTCTTGGATGGTTAAAAAACATTCAGGATTTTTCATCGGTTGAAAAAATGGTATTGCCATCGCAAGAAGATAATGAAATATCAACTTTTAATAATGCCTTAGTTGCTATGGCGTTTATAGTAAAAAATGAAAAAGAAAGAGCCGAGCGAATACTCGATTTTTATAATAATGCGCGAAAAATAGATAATGATAATATTAATCTTCAAAATTTCTATTATAAAGGGGAAGCAAGAGGTTATTACCAATATGTTGGTTTAAAGGAGATTGATGGAAATCAACCTTTTCATCAAATTAGAAATAGTGACAGATGGATGGGAGATAATGTATGGTTAATGATTGCCTATTTATACTATCAAAAACAGTATCAATCTGAAAAATATAATGATGTTATCAATGATCTGAAAGAATTGCTTATTTCATGGTATACAGATGCAGAAGGACCTGGAGGTTATCTTGGTCATGGATGGAGAAGGGGAGATTCTCAATTGCATGAAAGCCATGGTCATGAAGAAGGAAACATAGATGCATATGCAATGTTCAAATTAATGGGGGAAAATGATTATGCCGACAGTATTAAATTATGGCTAGACCTGAGATTGCAAGGAAAAAATTATCCTCTTGACTTATATACATGGAGAACATTAGCCTATGGTAAGGAATATGCATGTTTACTTGATATTCCGGAATTTGATTTTAGATATAGGAAAATTATTGATGTAAATGGAAAGCCTGCTATGGGTTTTTATCATGGACCCGATATAAATATTAATAATGTTTGGCTTGATGGTACAGGCCACATTGCCTGTGCTTATATTACTTGTGGTGATAAATACAGAGGATATTTTTATGCCAACCAAATGGATAATTTTATTACTGAAAGAAATATCAATAACAAAATAACCCATTCTATACCGTATACTTACAATAAAACAGGGGGGTATGAATGGGTTAATCCTGATAAAGGTTTTATATCGGTAGCAGCTTGGTATATTTTCGCAAAAAATAAATTTAATCCGTTTGTTTTATCCAAAACAGAATAATCATTTATATCAAATTTAATACAGAAAAGGATGAAAAAATTAATAATTATTTTACTTATGAATTGTTTGTCCTTCTATTTACTGGGGCAAAATGCAAGTGTTTTCTTCTGTGAGAATATAACAAGTGAGCAAATCTATGATGCATCTTGGGGTTATTATACATCTCCAAGTAATTTAAAATTAATTTCAGAAAAAGTACCCGTCGCCGAAAAAGCCTTTTTAGGAAATGATTGCCTTGAGTTAAAATGGTTGTCATCAGAGAGTGGTGATTGGGGCTTAGCTATTGCCGCACCTGGATGGGGCTTGCATGATATGTTAAATTATGATAGTCTTATTTTCTGGATTAATGGTCCGGCTTTTATAGATATAGCAGACCTACCCGATCTTTCATTTGAGGACGTTAATGGCAAAAAATCAGATAAAATTGGGCTTGGTGAATTTGTAAATGATATAGATAATGACAGCACTTCTTGGCAAAAAATAAGCATTTCAATTAATGAGTTTATTTCTGATGAATCAGATGTTGATTTTTCAAATATTAAGTCTTTATTTTTCAATCAGAAGAATGCTGATCAGCTTGAACATGTTTTATGGATAGATGAAATCCATATTAAAAAAGCGGGAGTTTCATATTTAACGTATACCGATACTATTAATATTTTAGACGCTGAGAATCTGGACAATAGTTCTAACTGGGAGACTAGCGCAAATAACGAATCATCGATTAGTTTATTGCCATTTAATGGCTTGAACAGCAATGGAATTCAAATAGAATACAATTTAGCTAATTCCGGTTGGATAAATATATCTACTGCAATTGAATTCGATGTCAATCAGCATCCATTTGTTTTTAATGTAAGGCCTGCCGCTGGCGATGTTCTTGAAATTAAGTTTATTGATAATAATGGATCGGTATTTGGGAAAAGGATTCCGCTTATTGAATATTATGGGGTATGGCAGCAAATTATTATATACCAGTATAGTGCTGAATATTGGTGGGGTGGCGATAATAAATTTGATGAGTTGAGTAAAATAGATATAGCAATTTCGGGTGAAGGATCTGGTATGGTTTGGATGGATGAAATTGGAATTGGAAAAAAAAATATAACGTCACCATATCCTCCTGCCGGACCGGTTATTGATCCTAATAGTACATTGGAGGGAAATGGTTTTTTACAAAGACGCAATGCGGAATTATATGCAGAAGACCCACTGATTTTAGAATATTTAAAAACAATACAGGATATATCATCTTCTGATGGTTTACTAGTACCATCAATGGAAGGTAATCAGGCTCAAACATTTAATAATGCTTTAGCGGCATTAGCCTTTACAATAAAAAATGAAAAAGAAAGAGCTGAAAAAATTCTTGATTTTTATTCATTGGCAACCAATATAAATAATACCGATCAGTACTTGCAAAACTTCTATTATAATGGAGAAGCTCGTGGGTTTTTTCAATATGTTGATATTACAAACTATCACGACCATAGTCATACAGCTAATCGTTGGATTGGCGATATGGCATGGCTACTCATTGCGTGCAAGCAATACCAATTTAAATATACATCGCAAAAGTATGAAAGCTTAATTGAAATAATTAAGAATTTATTCATCTCATATTTTAAGGACGAGGGTGACAAAGGATATGTTCAACATGGCTGGTTGAATGGTGACACAAGGCTACATGAAGCTTTTGGTCATCATGAAGGTAACATTGATTGTTATATTGCTTTTAAAATGTGCGGGGAAAATAGTTATGCAAATAAAATAAAAAATTGGTTACATGCTGAATTGAACAATAAAGTTGATTTGCCTCTTGATTTATATGCATGGCGTGCTTTGGCTTATGGAGATGAGTATATTGATTTGTTGGATATTCCTGAATATGATTTCAGATATCGAAAAATTATAATCAATAATGCAGATAGCACAATGGGTTTTTATAGCAATGCCGATATTTCAATAAATAATTTCTGGAATGATGGAACCGCACATATGGCATGTGCATATATGGCGTATGGTGACAAAAACCGTGGATACTTTTATGCCAACCAGCTTGATAAGCTAATAAAAGAAAAAAACCTTGGGGAAGACATTGTACATTATATACCCTATACCTTAAATACAAGTGGCAATTATGGATGGGTTGATATAAACAAAGGTTTTTCATCGGCGGTGGCATGGTATATTATGGCGAAAAACGAATTTAATCCATTAAATTATGAGGGTATTGCTAGTATATATAGTGCGGATAAAATTGATAATAATGATTTTAATTTGTGTTTGTATCCAAATCCTACCAGCAATTTTATAAACATTAAATTGAATATTCCTGAATCTGCATTTATTACAATTGATTTATATAGTATAACAGGGATTAAACTTTATAATTTATATGAAGGCGTTATTAACGATAGGAGTAGAGAATTACAAGTACCATTAAAAGGTGCTAATATAAAAGATATTGGAGCTGGTTTATATTTGATAAAAATGAATGATGGCAAAAAACAGATAACCAAACAGATTAATATTTTCAGATAAAGTTTAATCAAAAAATACCCCTTGGCTTGCCATGGGGATTGTCAACACTAAGAATTTTTATGCTGGTATATCTGTAGAATTTAGTATCGAAGAAATTTTAAGTCTAAAATATGAATTATGATAATGACAGAATCACAAAGACAGGAGATCATTCAAAAGCTTATTATAGAATGTAAGTGGCATTTTGATAATGCTAATAATTACTATTTATATGAAGCAGAATTTAAAAGACGAGAAAAAGATATTGTAAAACCTTTAGGTTTAAAATTATATGAATCAGGAGGCTTAAGACTTATGCGGGAAATATATGAACTGGTTGAACAAAAATGTTTAGCTAATTACTCTAAAAATTGTAGGTCAGCATTAGATATGCGATGGAATGGAATTGGAGAATGGAGAGGTTGATAATATTAATATTTAAATTTTATTGAAATGAATGAAGATACTTTTAGGTTAACCATCCTCAGTCGCACGGACTAAAATATTGACTGTCTTTGTTTTAAGCAATTAACCAATGTGTATAAAGGTACCGATTTATTGGAATGTATTAAAATATTTTCAGTAGAAGATGATTGCTTGAAGTATATTGCAGAAATCAAATGGCCTGACAACAGTTATCGTTGTCAAAAGTGTGGCCATGAAAATTATTGTAATGGAAAACAGAATTATAGTAGAAGATGCACAAAATGCAAATATGATGAATCCCCAACAGTAGGTACAATGTTTGAGCGTATTGGATTTGATCTTTTTAAGGGCATTCCATATCCTTTACGCATTAAGCGTAAGAAAAAAGGGGAGTTCGAGTTATGAAATAGAAATTGAATTTAGTATATCACAAAACACATGTTGGAATTTCAGAAACAAAGTTCAAGGTATAATGAAAAGTAGTGAGATCTATCCATTACAAGGCCGTGTAGATGTTGATGAATTTTTTGTTGGTGGGTCGGAAAAAGGTAAGAAAGGCAGAAGTCATGGGAAGAAGAAATTATGCATTATAGCTCTTGAACTTCTGCCCGATGGGAAATTTGGCCGTTCATATATGCGTCAAATTAAAGAATCTAGCACAAAGGAATTTCGTCCATTTTTCAATGCACATATAAGCAAAGAAGCCAATATAAGAACTGACAATTGGGTTTCCTATACTTCATTAACTGATTAAACAGATTGAACAAATGGATTCTGACAATGGAAATAACTTCTATGAAATACATATCCAAATAATGAACTTTAAAGGTTGGCTGCGTGGTATACATCATCATTGTAGAAAAAACCACATGCAAGGATATTTAGATGAATATTGCTTTCGATATAATAGAAGAAACAATTTAGACTCAATCTTTCATAAGTTAGTTGAAAGAATGGTACTCGTGTTAAGTCATGCATGAAATATCGGGTTAATTAGCCTTTATTCCCTCTTCGCCTCTCGAGAAATCGGGACAAGTTATCGGCACTTTTTCGAAGCAAGTTCGGAACTGGCTCCGCAAGGGAAGACTCGCCCGCTTGGGCTTTATTGTTCTCTTTCCGAAACAAGTTTTCCGAAATAAATTCGGAACTAGCTGGAACAGGCTCTGGGAGAGATGTCCGAAGGGCAGAGAGGGACTTTTTACCCGCCAGTTTACACTTGACTTCACACTAGGAATAAAGTCTACAAAAAATAGTGCGACTGAGGTTGGTTAACCTGAATTTATATTCTATTCTTTTAATTTTGGTTTCGTATTTTGGTTTGAGGATCACCAATATAGTAATTTTCACAAGAATTGCTTTACCGTGAGAAGATATTATCGGTATTGAGCTAACTAAATAATGTAAGTATTTTTAACGATATAGTAATGCGGCTTGTTTGTTTTGTAAATAACACAATATATCTACAATTTGTACTTCATATAATGCAAACGAGATTACCCAAGCTAAGCATGAAATTGAAAAATATCTGAATTGTAATACAGGAGGGTAAAATAGTATCTAATTAGTTTTAGGTATTCAGTTTGAATGGAGGAAGTTGAAATTGCGCTTTTATTATTGCTAGCTAATTTTTTCATTTAATACAAAGCCAACTCTGGGCACATTCTCGATGGATACATTGGGGTCAAGTTTCAAATATTTGCGGAGTTTTGCAATAAATACATCCAAACTGCGACCTGCAAAATAATCGTTTTCACCCCAAATGCTTTCAAGTAAATCTTCGCGGCGGGTTAAGTTTCCTCTATTATTGCAAAGCATATGCAGCACCTTGGTTTCTCGTTCGGTTAGTCGTTGTGAGTTACCCTCATAAATTAGTTGTTGATTCGAAGCATCAAAATTAAATTTACCAATTGTTGTTTTTGTATTTTCAGGCAATACAACGGTATTATTGCTGCGGTGTAAAATAGCATTAATTCTCCATAGTAATTCATCCTCATCAAAAGGCTTAGTAATGTAGTCGTCAGCTCCTAGATTAAAACCTTTGAACTTATCGTCTTTTAAATTCTTAGCAGTCAAAAATATTATGGGAATGTTCGGAGTCTTTTTTCTTATTTCTTTTGCCAATTGGTAGCCGTCCATCTTCGGTAACATAATATCCAATAAGCAAAAATCAAAGGTATGCTCCTTAAATGCTTTAAGCCCCGATTCCCCATCCTTGTATATTCTAACATCGAATCCTTCACTCTCAAGAAATTCACGAGTTAAAAAGCCTAAATTAAGATTATCTTCAATCAATAAAATGCGTGTTTTACTCATGGGTTGTTTTTTTTGCAATAGGTTTGTGCTTTATTAAATATAGATTACTTAATGATTACTTTTTTAATTAAATTCAAGACTTTACTATATTTATGGAACTTGCAATAAAGTAATTATTTTGATTTAACCTAGTGGTTTATCCACAGTAGGCAGCTGTATAAAGAACGTACTTCCTTCGCCCAAATTGCTTTCTAACCAAACTGCACCTTTATGCAGTTTTACAATCTGTCCAACATACGATAATCCCAAACCAAAACCTTTTACATTATGTATATTGCCGGTGTCAACACGGCTAAATTCCTGAAAAATAGTTTTCTTATCCCTTTTTTCTATACCAATACCATTGTCGGAAAAGGCAATAATTATACTTCCGTTTTTGTTGAGCATGGTTACCATTATTTCGGGTTTATCTTTGGTGTATTTGCAAGCATTGTCGAGCAAATTATTAAAGGCATTTGCTAAATGAAAACAGTCTCCGTTAATCAATGTTTTATTAGCCTCGTTGTTTACCAATAAGCTGCCTTTTCTATCCTCAATTTGCAACGAAAACGAATCGGTTTGCTTTACCAGAAGCTCATGTACATCAAGTACTTCGAAATTCATAGGCATTTTACCTTTCTGAAGGCGCGAAATATCTAACAGGTAGTTTATATGTTCGTCGAGTTTATTATTCTCTTGTTTAATGATTTTTGTGTACGCTTTTGTTACATCAACGCATTCTTCAGTTTTCATTATTCGACTATTTGCAAGCCTTATCGATGCTAAAGGTGTTTTAAATTCATGGGTTAAATTATTTATAAAATTACGGGTATCGCGCGCAAGTAATTGTTCTTGTTTAAAATACCTATAAATTAGGATAAACGACCCTATGGTTAATAAAATTAATACGATACTTACAATAAATAACCAGCCAATTTGGGCCAAAATAAATTTACTTCGACCCGGAAACGACATATGTATCCAAATATGTTTACCAGCCGTCGTTTGCATGCTTGATTTGGTTGTAAAACACTTATGACTTCCTTCATCTTCAACCTCAATAGGATGGGGGTGGGGTTGCGTAGCTAATTGAAATTCATATTCTAAGCATATTTTTCCATACGATAATTCAGCTTGAATAATGGAATCAATAAACAGCCATAAATCTTTCCTCAAATCTTGTTGATTACAGCAAGCATATCCTTTATCATCGAAACAATCAATAACTTGCGAACAAATATCATTTCGTTCATTTAGCTCACCAACAGCTTTGTTTAAAGCGACTACTACCGCAAATTCAAACTGTTTCTCCTGGTATTTTGCAGTACGCATTATCCAAACAAACTGAATAACAATCAGGCTAATTAAAAATAAAATTACAGCAATTAATAAACTTCCTGTTTTAATCTTCATATTTTAAGTTTATAACTTGTGAACACAAAATAAATTAAAATAGTTGCTATAAAAAACAGATTAACAAATCATTAACAGAAAAAAGTGTACTTTAGTAAATATATTGATGATTAATTCTTAATAAGTATAACTTTTTCTTAAAAATCATGTTAAATTTATTGATAGCGTAAGCGGTTAACAACTATTTAACAAACATTAACAAGTTAATAACGGCAGGTTTAGAAGGATGATTATATATTTGTGTTAAGTTTAATCAATAAAAAATAAAATCATGAAAAAATTAGCTTATGTTTTAGTAGTAATGTTTGTTGCGGCCTTAGGAACAACAACGTATGCATCAACTGTTGTAGTAGATAATAATGAAACCATTGTAGCGGTTGATTTCGATAACGATAAAAAACCATGTCCGGCCGATTGTAAAGGTGAATGCTGTAAGGCAAAAGAGGCTGATGGTAAGACCGCTAAAGCCAACTGTGACAAAGCTGCAAAAGTAGGTTGTGATAAAACTGCAAAGAAAAGCTGTTGCTCAAGTGCAAAAGCAGCTGCAAAAACCGATGGTAAAACTGACGAAAAAGCAGCACCTGCTGAAAAGAAATAATTTAATTAATTTTGTTTAGAAAGGCTGTCCTGAGTACTCAGGACAGCCTTTTTTTGTGCAATTATTTTCTGAGTATTATGTTAAGAACCATTTTAATATTACTTTTGTCTGGTTCAAGAATTTATTACCTATAGCCATGAAAACCCTTTTACTTTTAGCTTTTGCTTTTATTAGTTTTTATTGTAATGCACAATTTGTACAAACTATACGCGGCACAGTAGTCGATAAAGAAAGTCAGTATCCATTAATAGGTGTTAACGTTGTGGTTCAAAATAGCAATCCAGTATTGGGAACTGCAACCAATGAAAAAGGAGAATTTCAATTAAAAGACCTACCTGTAGGCAAGTATACCTTACAGATTACTTATTTAGGTTATCAAACTGCTGTTATTCGCGATTTAGAAATAACCTCAGGCAAACAAAAAGTAATTAGAGTTGAGCTCGAAGAGTTTGCTATTACTACCGATGAAATTGTAGTAAAAGCATTCAGAAAGGGTGAAACAATAAACAAAATGGCAAGTGTTAGTGCACGTTCATTTTCGGTTGCCGAAACAGAGAGGTATGCGGGTAGTATGGGCGATCCGGCACGTATGGCATCAAACTTTGCAGGAGTATCGCAAGCCGGCGATGAGCGTAATGATATTATAATACGAGGCAACTCTCCAGCTGGATTGCAATGGCGTTTGGAGGGTATGGATATTCCAAATCCGAACCATTGGAGTGCAAGCGGATCGACAGGCGGACCAGTGAGTATGCTTAATAATAATACCTTGTCAAATTCTGATTTTTTTACCAGTGCTTTTCCTGCCCAATATGGTAATGCACTATCGGGAGTATTCGATTTGAAAATGCGAAGTGGAAATAACCAGAAGCATGAATTTACAGGTCAAGTAGGTTTCAATGGTTTTGAGTTTATGGCGGAAGGTCCCTTTTCTAAAAACTATGATGGTTCATTTATGATATCAGGCCGATATTCGGTACTTGAAGTAATGGATATGATCGGAGTCGATGTGGCCGGAGGAGCCGTTCCTGAATATCAGGATATTACATTTAAAGTTGATTTGCCCACAGCAAAATTAGGAAAATTTGCAATTTTTGGAATGGGTGGGAGAAGCAATATTGACATTCTAAGCGATAATTCAGAAAGTGAACAATATTCAACACTAATTGATACGGATACCTACAATGGTTCACTTTTAGCATTAATAGGAGCTACCAATCATTACTTTTTAAACGAGAAAACTTATTTTTATACCTCTGCATCATTTTCAGAATCTTCAGTCAATACTACTGTAAACGATGTTTGGAACGAAATGGTTGATCCTCCTATTGACAGCAGTTGGGTAAAACGCGAAAAACCGATTTATGGTGAAGGTAATTCGGAGCAAACCTTAACTTTAACAACCCGATTTGTTCAAAAAATAAACTCTAAAAACACCTTAACTATTGGTGTAGGGGCTTCAAGCTTTAATATTGTTTATAAGGATAGTTTTAGAGTGGATGATGCAAACCCTGAGTATTTTAGATACCTAACCAATACCGATGAAAAAGGGTTGCTAAAAGTGAATACTTATACAGAATGGCAGCATAAATTTAATAATAAGCTTACAATGAATACTGGTTTGCATTACCAGAACTTCACATATAATAACTCCTTTGCATTTGAGCCTAGACTTGGGTTTACGTATAAACTGAATAGTAAGAGTGCTTTAAATATTGGATATGGGAACCATTCAAAAATGCAGCCCTTGTTCTTCTATGTTATTGAAACGGAAGATTATTCTACACGCACTTATACGCAAACCAATAAAGATTTAGAGTTTACAAAAGCGCATCATTTGGTATTGGGATACGATAAAATGTTTTCTGAGAACCTTCATTTTAAGGTAGAAACTTATTACCAAGATTTATATAATGTTCCGGTTTCACAAAGGCCAACAGCATATTCTATGTTAAATGAAGGAGCATCATTTCATATAAATAGAGTTGATAGCTTAGTTAACAAGGGAACAGGTTATAATTATGGTATTGATGTAACTTTCGAGAAGTATTTACATAATAACTTCTATTTTATGTTTACAGGTTCGGTTTTCGAATCAAAGTACAAAGGCAGCGATAACATTGAGCGAAATACTGCTTTTAATTCAAATTTTTCCACCAATATTTTAGGCGGGTACGAGTATCGTTTTAACGATTCATATTCCATCGATTTTAACATACGAACAGTGTATGCTGGTGGACGGCGAACTCGTACGATTGACCTTGATGCATCAATTATTGAAGAGGAAGTTGTATACGATGATAGTAAACTTTATGCAGAACGAGAGAAGGATTATTTTAAAATAGATTTTAGGGTTTCGTTTAAGCAAAACAAAAAACGCTATTCACAAGAATGGGCTCTTGATATTGGGAATATTACCAACCATAAAAATGTTTTTTCCAGAGCCTATAATGACAATGAAAAAAAATTAGAATACATTTATCAGCAGGGATTTTTTCCTATGTTCTTGTATCGGATTAACTTCTAATTTACCATTGTAGGATTAATTTGAATTTTCCAATAATGCAATTCTATCAAAGGAGATATTTCTTTGAATGGATTGTTATGTGAATTACAGTCGCCTCTCATAAATAAAAAGAATTTATCCTTACCTTAATAAAATAAATTTAGAAAATGTTTAAACCTTTTTTAGGCACTATTGTCCTAATCCTGAATAATTCATGCGTTTAGTTTGAGCCCGAATTTACTTCGGCAGCGTCGGAAATCGCAGACATATTTATATATTTCATCCCGAAAGCCTTCGGGATCGCAACCCGGCCTCGATGGCAGGCGAAACAGTAACAGTTCCGCCATAGCGGAATGCATTAAAATAAACGCACCCGGAAATTTTCTTAATAATTATTTTACACTATCAGATAGCCTTTTAAAATTGATAATTAGAATATTAAATCAATTTTAAGAAAATGCATGAATTAACCAGATATAATCGAATTCTAAGCACTGTATTGTTTAAGTTCACACGCGAAATAATTAAATTCAAATACTTAATTCTAAACTCCGTAGTTTTTTCATTGATTTTAGGTAGTAAACAAACATATATTTGAAGCATAAATTCAAATGTTATTAACTTTTAAAACCGAGAAATCATGAGAACAAAAATTCTAATTACCGCGCTTTTTATAGCAGTTTTTACTGCTTTTGGAATGGCTCAAAAACCAACTCCTGAAAAAACAAAATGTAATGTTGATGTTCAACTTACCTCAGAAAATCTAATTGTTGTACGCTACCAAAACGCTAATGATGATAAAATTAGAATTAAGGTTTACGATGAAAATAAAGAATTTGTAAACGGAAGAACGCTAAAGGCAACAGGCAATATTAAAGTGTCTTTTGATATGTCTGATTTGGCAGAAGGCAACTATTATTTTAAAGTGTTTAAAAATAACAAAGTATTGTGTACTGAAGAGGTAACTAAGTTGTCGACTAATAATATGGGTATTCCTCAAAGGATTAAAAATTTGAATACGGTTAATCAAGCGTATTATACACAGAGATAAATAATACAAACAATAACTGCCAGCATAAAAGGTTGGCAGTTTTTTATTAACTTGGATACTTGCTTAATTGACCTTTATTTTATGATTTTTAATTCCATTATCGAAAATATTAAACATCGAATTGCCTTAGGAGTTGGTGTGGGAATAGCAAGTAAATTTATTTGCGATGTTATTTTTAGTTTGATTTATCGACATTATTCTGTTATTCAGCCTCTTTTAAGTTACTTTCTTGTGCTTGTAGTTGTGCTAATACTTATTGAGACTTATTATAGAATTGAACTGAAATTAAATAAAATTATTGAATGGAATTCAAATCCTTCAAAACGGTTTGTAATTCAGCTTTTAAGGCAGCTTCTTTTCACTTTAGTCATAGTTATTGCTTTTCGCACCATATTTTTATTTGCCTTTTTTACCAATTCATTACTGATAATATTAGACGAAGTAATTATACTTATTGGGGTAACTCTTATTTGCTTAATTTATAATTTGGTTAGTTTTTGGCTGTATTTGGTATTTCGTTGGCGCCACTCTTTAGCCGAAATTGAAAGGTTTAAAAAAGAAAATGCCGATTTTAAATTCGAAATGCTACGAAATCAAGTAAACCCGCATTTTTTATTTAATAGTTTAAATACCTTATCGTCTCTAATGTACCAGAATGTTGATACCGCAGCACATTATATTCGCAGGCTTTCTGAGGTCTACAGGTATGTTTTAGAGAACAGACAAAATGAACTGGTGACTTTAGATAAAGAACTGAAATTTATTGATGCTTACAAATATTTATTTGAATTGAGATTTGCTGATAGGATAAGCATTAAAATTGATATTGGAGTTGATAATCAAGAACTTTTTATTGCACCAATGACCCTTCAAATGCTGGTGGAGAATGCAGTAAAGCATAACGTAGTTAGCACAAAATTACCCTTGCATATTACTATTAAAGTAAGCGATAAAATGATAATTGTAAGTAACAATTTGCAACCCAAAAAACCTGAAGGGTATTCATCAGGAATGGGTTTGCAAAACATTCAAAATCAGTATGAGTTTTTAAGCGATAAAAAGGTGGAGATAATAAACAATCAAGAGGAATTTTCTGTAAAGGTTCCCTTATTAGCCAAAAATCAGATAGTAAGACATGATTAAGGTTTTAATTATAGAAGATGAACCCTATGCTCAAGATGAGTTGAAAAGGTTATTGCAGAATTCTAATTTTGAGCTGGATGTTATAGATTGCATTGAATCGGTTGAGGATGCAGTAATGTTTTTTGAAAATAATGCTCAACCCGATTTAATATTTTTTGATATTCAACTGTCGGATGGTATTAGTTTTGATATTTTTGAGAGGGTAAAAATTACTGCACCTGTTATTTTTACAACGGCTTACGATGAGTATGCAATTCAAGCCTTTAAAGTAAACAGTATTGACTATTTGCTGAAGCCAATAGAACAAGAGGCTTTAAATACGTCATTAAACAAATTGGTGGAATTTAAAAATCATTTTTCTAATAAAGAAAGTGTTCTTTCTCTCCAGCAAATTCAAAGTATTATTGAATTGGCTAAACCGCAACAAGAATATAAATCTCGCATAATAATAAAAGTCGGCGATCAAATTAAATTTGTATCTGTAAATCAAATAGCATATTTCTATGCCGAAGGTAATGAAGTGTTCGTAATGACAAGTGACAAGCATAGGTATATTGTTGATTTTACTTTAGATCAATTAGGTAAGTTGCTCAATCCAATATTGTTTCACCGCTTGAATAGAAGCATATTGGCGCATGCTATATCAATTGTTAAAATTCATAAGTATTTTAATAGTCGTTTAAAGGTTGAGCTAAATCCGGCAAAAGAGGAGGAAATATTGATTAGTAGGGTAAGGGTGCCTGAGTTTCTTCAATGGATGGAAAAATAATTATGCAAATGATTAATTTGAAATTAATAATGAAAAATTCTAAACTAAATATAAGGTTTTACTTCATACTATTAGCGTTAACAAGTTTTATGTCTTGCAAGCAAGTAGTTTTAAAAATTGATGAAGTGCCGGCAAATACACCCGAGGGAGCAGCGATTTTTGTTGCCGGGAATTTCAATTATTGGGATGGAGCAGATGCAAGGTTTAAAATGCAGATGTTACCTGATAGTTCTTACATTATTGAATTGCCTCGAATGACAGGCTTGATTGAGTATAGGTTTACTCGTGGAGACTGGTATTCTGTTGAGGCCGATAGATGTGGAAATGAAATTGCAAATAGAATGGTTAAACCTAGTCATAACGATACTATTTCTCATACAATTGAGAGTTGGAGCGATTTAGATCCAATTAATTGCGATTCAATTACAATTGTTGTGAATAAAATTCCAAAAAAAACACCCGATAATGAGCCTTTGAAAATTGCAGGGAGTTTTAATGCATGGAATCCGGGAGATAATAGTGAATACCAATTAAAGAAAGATTCTGCAAATAACAGGTATTTAGTAACAGTACCTAGAATATCATATAAAGGAAAGGCCAGCAATATCCTTACTTATAAATTTGTGCGCGAAGATATTACCATTGCTGAGGTAGATAAATTTGGAAGAGAAATAGATCCTAGAGTGTTAAATTTTGAAAAAGGAGATTCTGTTTTTGTTGAGATTGAAAATTGGATTGATTTGGCAGAGCCAGCTATGAATACAGTTACAATAGTGCTTAAGAAAGTGCCTTCTACAACTCCCCAAAACGATTATATTTATTTAGTAGGCAACTTTAATGATTGGAATCCGGCTGATTCAAGATACCGCTTTAAAACCAATAAAAATGGACAATTGTTTGTTACTATACCACGAGATAAATATGGTTTGTCGTTTAAAATTACAAGAGGGTGCTGGGATAGTGAATTTGCTGATAAGTG
Organism: Salinivirgaceae bacterium; assembly: GCA_027858735.1. Lineage (GTDB taxonomy): Bacteria > Bacteroidota > Bacteroidia > Bacteroidales > SZUA-534 > GH45. The sequence goes on along the minus strand of JAQICC010000150.1, from coordinate 3,793 downwards.
CGGAAGAACCTTTAATAATCAAGATTATAATTACGATGAAATAGATACACTTTATTATACAGTAGAAAACTGGAAAGATTTAGAAAGCGAAATTAATCCATTCATTACTTTGGTTGTAAATAAATATCCTGCAAATACGCCCAAAGATGCTACATTAAAACTTCAGACTTATGCATTAATTGGAGGAGAAGATTATAATGAGTTTACATTCCTTAAAAATATAAATTCACAATTTGTATGCAAGGTACATAGGAATCGTATTACCGGTGAATACGTTATTTTAAGGGGCGGTTATATAAGTCAAGAAGTTGAAAATGATGGTTATTTTGTTGAACCTAGAACCTTTGCGAATAATTGTTCTGACACTATTTATTTGCAAGTTGAAAATTGGAATGATTTATTTGGAGATGAAAAACTAACAAGAATTATTGTAAAAAAAATTCCTAAAAGAACATCAATCAAGGATGATATATTTATTACCGGGCAGTTCAATGGCTGGAATCCGGGAGATATAAACTATAGATTAGACAACAATGAGAATGGGGAATATGTTATTAAAATGCCATCACGTTGGCTAAAGCAAGGATTTAAGTTTACACGAGGCAATTGGCGAAAAGTAGAAGCCGATGAGTTTAATGATTTTATAGAGGATCGGGTGTTAAATAAATATAAACCGGAGCTATTTGTTGAAATTGAAGGGTGGGAGGATGCTGGAATCTTCTAAAACGGTTAGCTTTGCAAGCTATTAGATGACTGTATTATTTGAACATATTGTACCAAGTGGAGTTGAGAATGAACGTTTTCTCGAATATGTCATAGAAAACATACCCACTGTTTTGTCCCGAAATTCAGCAAAAAAAGCCATTAAAAAAGGAGCTCTTTTATTGGATGATGGTATTGTTGAGTCTGGCAGGTATGTGCATTCAGGTCAAGCAATAACGCATATACAACACAACGAAACGTCAGGTAAAATTTTTGAGAAAAAGCTTGAAGTAGTTTTTGAAGATGAATATATTGCTGTAATTAATAAGCCTGCAGGTATAAGTGTAAGTGGAAACTATTTTAGAACCATTCAGAATGCATTGCCCTTTAATTTAAATCCCTCAAATAAAAGCGATGCCATATTACCCAAACCAGTTCATAGGATCGATAACCAAACAAGTGGTCTTCTTATTATTGCAAAAACCCAGCAAGCAGCAATTAATTTAGGCCAGCAATTTGTGAATAAATCCGTATCCAAAACTTACATAGCCATTGTTATTGGAAAAATCGAGAGTGTAGGTATAATTGAAACGTCAATTGAAGGAAAAAAGGCAATATCAAAATTTGAGTTAATCGAGACTGTAAAATCAATAAAATATAAATATTTGTCATTAGTTAAACTTATGCCAATAACTGGCCGTACTCATCAATTGCGTATTCATATGTCGAAAATGGAGCATCCGATTTTAGGCGATAAGCTTTATACTAAACCAGAACTTATTTTTAAAGGGAAGGGTTTGTTTTTGAGCTCAATATCGGTAAAGTTTGTTCACCCAGTAAGTGAAACTGAACAAAATATTCAAATCATTACTCCAAATAAATTTTCGGCACTACTTAAAAGGGAGCAACAACGCTGGGATAACTTGGGGAACCAATAAATTTTTATAATCCCAAAAATTTCTGTGCTAATTGAACCCTGTTTTTTACATCTGTTTTTTGAAAAATATTATGGGTATGATCCTTTACAGTTTGCAGGGTTATGAATAATGAATCAGCAATTTGCTGATTGGTTTTTCCCTTGCAAATCTCAATTATAATTTCTTTTTCACGAGGTGTGATTTTATATTTTATAATTAAATTTTCTGTTGCAGTATCACTCTCAATAATCTGCGAAGTAGTGGCTGCGAGTTCTTTTTTGACTAAAAAAATAAGAGGTAAACTTCCTGCGAAATAGCTAATTAAAAAGTACAGCCCAATTGAGAAATGTATACCTGAATAATATAACGAAACAGCCTTTAAGAAGGTTATGAATGCAACTATTAGGGCAAATCGTGATAAAAATATTCTTGAATTATGATTTTTATGGGCTATAGCATTTATAAACATAAAACTTACAATATAGCCTACCACAATAAGTTCAACCAATCCAAATCCCAGGAAAATATTTTTCCGGACAGATTCAAAAAGGTGAGTATCAAATTCAGGTAGTTTAATAATATAAAAACCATATATAAGAAAAGCACTTGTGGTAAAAAGGAAATAAATTATCCCGATAAGTTGCGATGATTTCTTATTGCAAATTTCAGCCACCATTTTAAGTTGCAGATACCATCCGGCAATTAAAAATGGCAGACCAATAAGAGGAAAAAAAAGTGAAATGGTTTCAATTCCTCCAATTTTCATATCAAACTTTGGTAGGATTTCTCTAATTATTAGGGTTCCAATTATTCCATAAAGTCCAAAAAGAAAGGTTAATATTTGGTAATAGAAAAAACTGTTTAGGTATTCTATTTTATAATTTGTTCGCAGTTGCTGTAAAAGTACAATGCCGTACAAACCAATAACTACACTAAATACAAGGGTTATTATTACCGCAAGTTGAATCATTCCGAAATTTACAAAAATATTGAAACAATACTTTGGCAGGGAAGGCTTTTTAGCGAATAATAGCAAACTTAGCTTGAGATAAAACAATTTACTACTATAGTTGGATTGACTTAATGCTTTTTTGAATCTAAATTTATAGTGATATTAAAATTTCACATGATAGTAATCCTTATTATTAATCTTTTAAAATCATAAAAAATGGAAACTCAATTAAACCTAAATTTGAAACCACGAGCAGGTTCAGTTTTAACACATGGATGGAATATTTTATGGGATAAATTTATTACCCTATTTTTAATATTGTTAGTTATATGGGTATCGTATATTCCTATATCAGTAATGGAAAGTACCGATCCTACCAGTTTTGGTGCTACGGTGTTGGGAGCATTTAGTTTGTTATATCTAATTTTTATAATAGCTCCGTTTAAAGTTAGTGCCGATTATATGTACTTGAAAGCAATTAGGAGGCAGCCTCTTGATGTTAAAGAGCTTTTCGATGTATTTAATAATTACTTGAATGTGGTACTAGCCAGTTTGCTCAAGTTTGCGATTATTGGTATCGGATTTGCATTTTTAATTATACCGGGTATTATTTTTGCTTGTCGTTTGGTATTTGTACCCTATTTAGTTATGGATAAAAGGCTTGACCCGGTTAAAGCTGTTGAAGAAAGTTGGCGTCTAACTCAAGGCTACGGATGGAGAATATTCTGGATGGGAATTGTTTCCTTCTTTTTGGTGATAGGTGGGTTTATGGTATTTCTTTTTGGTTCTGTAATTGCTTTTATGTGGGTTAATGCTGCCTTTGCCGGATTGTATCATGCAGTATTAATGGAAAGAGGGGAGTACTTTGAATCTAAAATTGAAGAAGATGGAATAATTACTAACGAAGCTCGAGTAAAAAAGGTTGATGATTCAAAAAAAGATGCAGAAAACGATGAATTAAATGATAGTGAAAATAACTAGAGCCTAAACCAAAAGAGTTATAATCTAAAACCCTGAAATGTATTTTGCCGATTCTTGGTCTACTATTACTAACTCCTACCTAAGTTGAGCGATTCGAACAAAGTGAAGAGGCGCTTTACTTGGGTATAACCCTCCCGACCTCCGGTACGGGACAGGCTGACCTAGGAATTGTTGGTTTTCACATTTTAAGTAGCCTGCCCCGATTATTTCGGGGAAACGAAAAGTATGAAAACCTTACAAG
>JAQICC010000145.1 GCA_027858735.1 Salinivirgaceae bacterium | reverse complement strand
GGGAAGACTCGCCCGCTTCCGCTTTGTAATTCTCTCCTGGGAGAGATGCCCGCAGGGCAGAGAGGGAATTAAATAATCCATAAAAACCCGAAACTTGATTCTTGACTTAACACTAGTCTTCGTGGTAGTAGTAATTTTAAGTTCCTTTACTTTCAGAAAAAAAGCATGCGAAAAATGTAAAGTAAAATATATCTGTCCGGGCAGTTTAAATAAGGAATAGCTCCATTTGTTTTATCCAACCATGGTTTTCATATTGTGGAATCTTTATAACAAATTATTAAAAATGGAAATTAAAAGCCGTTTACACTTGAAAATAATTTTAATATGTTTCTCAAATCCCAAATTTTAGCTATCCATAAAAACCCAACTCGCTGAAAATCAGAACCATTATTTTACACCATTAAAAAGTCCCTAATTTTTTTGTTTATAAACCTTAGCCTCTGATCATATTGCATTTATGCTTGTTAAATTTATAAAAATCCATTAGGTTTGTGGGTTCAAAATTAGAAGATAAAAAGTATTATATAATGAGCAGCAAATTTCCTGAATACAAGCAACTTGACTTGTCGCAGATTAACAAAGATGTGTTGAAAGAATGGACAGAGGATGATACTTTTCATAAAAGTATGAGCACGCGTGCAGGAAAAGAAACCTTTGTTTTCTTTGAAGGACCACCTTCGGCCAACGGTCAGCCCGGTATTCACCATGTTATGGCTCGTGCAATTAAGGATATTTTTTGCCGTTATAAAACCCTTCAGGGTTATTTGGTAAAACGTAAAGCCGGATGGGATACGCATGGCTTGCCTGTTGAACTTGGTGTTGAAAAAATGCTAGGCATTACTAAAGAAGATATTGGTAAAAAAATTACTGTTGAACAATACAACGATGCTTGCCGCAAAGAAGTAATGAAATATACCGATGTGTGGGAAGATCTTACACATAAAATGGGTTATTGGGTAAACATGGACGATCCGTACATTACTTACGACAATCGCTATATTGAATCGTTATGGCAATTGCTTAAAAAGATTTACGATAAAGGTTTTCTATACAAAGGATACACCATTCAACCTTATTCGCCAGCCGCAGGTACAGGCCTATCAACTCACGAGCTTAACCAGCCAGGTTGCTATAAAGATGTTAAAGACACCACTGCAACGGTTCAATTTTCGATTGTTCGTAACGAAAAAAGTGAAATTCTTTTTGAAGGTGATGAAAACCTTTCGTTCGTGGCCTGGACAACTACTCCCTGGACATTGCCATCGAATACCGCATTAGCTGTAGGGCCAAAAATTAATTATGTAAAAGTAAAATCATTTAATCCATATACAGGAGTACCTATTTCGGTAATTCTGGCTAAAGATTTGGTTAAAAACTATTTTAACCCAAAAAATGATGAATTAAAACTTGAAGATTATAAGGAGGGCGATAAAAATATTCCTTTTGAAATAGTTGCAGATTATTCTGGCGAACAACTTGCCGGAATAAGTTACGAACAATTAATTCCTTGGATAAAGCCAATGGGCGATGCTTTCCGTGTAATTACCGGCGACTTTGTAACTACGGAAGATGGTACAGGTATTGTACACATTGCTCCTACCTTTGGTGCCGACGATGATCGTGTTGCAAAAACAGCAGAAATTGTTCCTCTTATTTTAATCGATAAAGAAGGTAACCGCCGACCAATGGTTGACCTTACCGGCAAATTCTACAATATTGATGATCTTGATGACACCTTTGTTGCAGATAATGTAAATGTTGATTTATATAATGAATATGCCGGACGCTATGTTAAGAATGCATACGATACTTCATTAACCGATGACGCTGCAACCCTTGACATTGACCTATCAGTAATGTTAAAGAAAGAAAACAAAGCTTTCAAAGTTGAAAAGCATGTTCACAACTATCCACATTGCTGGAGAACCGACAAACCTATTTTATATTATCCTCTTGATAGCTGGTTTATTAAAACCACCGCTGTTAAAGATCGCATGATTGAGCTTAACAAAACCATTAACTGGAAACCTAAAAGTACTGGTGAAGGACGTTTTGGCAAATGGCTTGAGAACTTAGTAGATTGGAATCTTAGCCGTTCGCGATATTGGGGAACTCCTTTACCTATTTGGATGAGTGAAGAAGGTACGGAACAGAAATGTATTGGTACAACCGAAGAATTAATGGCCGAAATTGAAAAAGCTATTGACAAAGGTTTTATGGATAAGAATCCATACGAAGGCTTCGAGGTTGGTAACAATGCAAAAGAGAATTACGATAAAATTGACCTGCACCGTCCTTATGTTGACGATATTGTGTTAGTTTCAGAAACTGGTCAAAAAATGTTCCGCGAAAAAGACCTTATTGATGTTTGGTTCGATTCAGGAGCAATGCCTTATGCACAATGGCATTGGCCTTTTGAAAATACCGAAGATTTTGAAAAACTATACCCCGCCGATTTTATTGCTGAAGGTGTTGATCAAACGCGTGGTTGGTTCTTTACCTTACATGCCATTTCAACCATGATATCGGATAATGTAGCCTTTAAAAACATTATTTCGAACGGTTTGGTATTAGACAAAGCTGGAGCAAAAATGAGCAAACGCCTTGGAAATGCTGTTGATCCATTTATTGCCATTGAAAAATACGGTTCAGATCCTCTTCGTTGGTACATGATTACCAATGCTCAACCCTGGGATAACCTTAAGTTTGATATTGAGGGTGTTGATGAGGTTCGCCGTAAATTCTTTGGAACACTTTACAACACTTACGGATTTTTCGCTCTTTATGCCAATGTTGATGGTTTTAAATTCGCCGAAGCTGAAATTCCTGTAAATAAACGTCCTGAAATTGATCGCTGGGTTATTTCCTTACTAAATTCGCTAATTAAAGAAGTTAAAGATGCCTATGAAAACTACGAACCAACTCGTGCAGGCAGAGCTATTCAGAACTTTGTTGGCGATAACTTAAGTAATTGGTACGTACGATTAAACCGCAAACGTTTTTGGGGTGGCGAGTACGATACCGATAAAATTGCCGCCTATCAAACACTTTATACTTGTTTAGAAACCGTGGCCGTTTTGGCCAGTCCAATTGCACCTTTCTATGCCGATCGCTTATTTAAAGATTTAAGTTCCGTTTCTGGAAGAAATGAAGGTATCAGTGTCCATATTTCAACTTTCCCTGTAGAAAACGATTCTCTTATTGATAAAAATTTGGAGGAGCGAATGAGTATTGCTCAACGAATTTCATCAATGGTACTCCGCTTAAGAAGAAAAGTAAGCTTAAAAGTTCGTCAACCGTTAAATAAAATTATGGTACCTGTACTTAATGAAAGTACTGCAAAACAAGTTGACGCCGTAAAAGACATTATTTTGGCCGAAGTAAACATTAAAGACATTGAATACTTAGATGACACATCGGGAGTATTGGTTAAAAAAATAAAACCGAACTTTAAAGTTCTTGGACCAAAACATGGCAAAATAATGAAACAAATTGCTGGGGCAGTTGCCCAAATGCAACAAGAAGATATTGCTGCCTTAGAACGTGAAAATGCATTTAACCTAACAATCGATAACCAAGAAATTGTATTAACTGCCGAAGATGTAGAAATTCTTTCGGAAGATATTCCAGGATGGTTGGTAGCAAACGACGGAGCTCTTACGATAGCTTTAGACATTACCGTAACCGAAGAGTTGAAAAACGAAGGTATTGCACGTGAATTTATAAACAGAATTCAAAATATTCGTAAAGAAAGTGGCTTTGAAGTCATCGATAAAATCAATATACAAATAGTTAATCATGAGGCAATTACATCAGCAATTAAAATTCACGCTGACTATATTGGGGTACAAACATTAGCGCAAAATATTGAATTGGTTGATAATTTGGAACAAAACAAAGCGACTCTCGTAGAATTGGGTGATACAGTGAGTACCTTAATCCGTATAGAAAAGATTTAATTGTTAATAAATAATTTGCAATAAAACCGAATTGTAACTATCACGCAAAGTATTTTTTGCTATTTTAGGTCACCAAAAAAAATTACAGTTATGAGTGAAGAAAAAACAAAAACTCGATATTCAGATGGTGAGCTTCAAGAATTTAAGCAACTTATTAATGATAAGCTTGCAAAAGCTCAGGAAGATTATGACACATTAAAAAGTGCACTATCGCATTCCGATGGTAATGACACCTTGGATACTTCTCCTACCTTTAAAGTTTTAGAAGAGGGTGCTATGGTTTTATCTCGTGAAGAAACAGGAAAACTAGCGCAACGCCAAGAAAAGTTTATTCAACATTTAAGAGGTGCATTAATACGTATTGAAAATAAAACCTACGGCATATGCCGAGAAACGGGTAAGCTTATTTCAAAAGAGCGCTTGCGTGCTGTGCCTCACGCTACATTAAGTATCGATGCTAAAAACAATCAAAAATAATATTTAAAATATATAAATTTTAAAGAGGGAGCCTTAACGGTTTCCTCTTTTTCAATTAAATAAAACTTTATATAATGTCAAAAGGACGTCTTGTTATACTTATTGTTTTCATTGTTCTACTTGTCGATCAGACTTTAAAACTTTGGATAAAATCAACCATGATGATTGGTGAAGAATATCATATTTTTGGAAATTGGTTTATATTGCACTTTACCGAAAACAATGGGATGGCCTTTGGATTAGAATTGGGTGGTAGTATTGGCAAATACTTTTTAAGTATTTTCAGAATCGTAGCTGTTGGTTTTATTGCCTATTATATAAGCCGAATTGTTGAAAAGAATGTTCCTACAGGTTTTTTAATAGCTGTTTCTTTAATTTTTGCAGGAGCTACAGGAAATATTATCGATAGTGCTTTTTACGGATTAGTTTTCGATCATAGTTATTATCAGGTAGCGCATTTTTTTGCTGAACAAAACTATGCCAGTTTTTTACAAGGACGTGTTGTTGACATGTTATACTTCCCTGTTATAAAAGGACACTGGCCTACATGGTCTCCTATTAACCCATCGGAACCATTAATTTTCTTTCGCCCAGTATTTAACATTGCCGATTCAGCAATAACTTGTGGCATGTTTATTATTATACTTTTCCACCGTGGAACATTGCAAAAGGAGTTATAGATGTGTTTTATGAATAACTTCGCAACATGCTATCAAGGTATCACGTTGAGAAAATAAACTATTAAACGCAGCAAGCTGAGGGAAATAAAATCCACAATAGCCTGCCCTGAATATTTGGGAAAGGAATTTAACAGATCAATTGATTATACTTGATGCTAAAACAATAAAATTTATGGATTATTTACAAAAATCTACTTTCAAAGTGAGCACGTTTAAAAAATAACAATCCAATAATTGAACTATTAACATCATGAACTGGCAACAACTCATATCACCACATCGATTTGGAAAAGAAAAGACAGATTCAATTCCAACTGAATTTATGCGATCTGAGTTTCAGCGCGATTATGATCGTCTTATTTTTTCATCGCCTTTTCGTAGGTTGCAGAATAAAACTCAGGTTTTTCCATTACCCGGTAGTGTTTTTGTACACAACCGATTAACCCATAGTCTTGAAGTTGCAAGCGTAGGCCGCTCATTAGGAAACCGTGTGGGTGTTGCCCTAAAAACGAAATATCCTAAAGTTGAATTACTATCTGAAATTGATACCATAGTTGGGACAGCAAGCTTAGCTCACGATTTAGGAAATCCTCCTTTTGGACATGCAGGCGAAAAAGCTATTTCTGACTATTTTTTAAAAGGTGAAGGTCTGCAATATAAACATAAAATGAGTGAGGCTCAATGGGCCGACCTGCTATACTTTGAAGGTAATGCCAATGCTTTACGTCTTTTAACTCATTCATTTAACGGAAGAAGGCAAGGCGGATTTGTACTTACTTATGCAACACTAGCAGGCATAATTAAATACCCTTTTAGCTCGATTAACCGAACAAAAAAGAATAAATACGGATACTTTCAAGCTGAAAAAGAAACTTTTGAAGCCATTGCACAAGAAACGGGTTTGCTAAAGAAAAGCAATGGCGAATATTGCCGCCATCCTTTGGTATATTTAGTTGAAGCTGCCGACGATATTTCATACCAAATAATGGATATTGAAGATGCTCACAAACTCGGCATTCTTTCCACAGAAAAAACCACGTCGCTTTTAATGTCTTTTTTCAATCCGGTTATTGATGCTGCTTTTTATAGAAAGAAAGACGAGATTGCACAAGAAGTTACTGATAAAAACGAACAAATTTCATTTTTACGTGCTTCGGTAATTAATCATTTAGTAGGCCTTTGTGCCAATATTTTTATTGAAAACGAAGAAAAAATATTAGCCGGTGAATTTTCAGGTGCCTTGGTTGATTATTTAGAGGGGTCGGCTGAAAAAGCGATGAAGCATTGTGCTAAAGTAGCTTGGGAAGAAATTTATAACCACAGGTCGGTAATTGAAATTGAAATAACTGGTTATAATGTTTTAAATACCATAATTAACCATTACGTAAAAGCCCTGTTCGACAATGAAGCCGAATATTCAAAAAAATTACTTGCCTTGCTGCCCCTACAATACAAAGAAAATCATTCCGATGATTATTCAAAAATACGATCGGTACTCGATTTTGTATCAGGTATGACCGATTTATATGCATTGGATTTATATAAACTTATTAAAGGAATTGGTATCTAAATACATTTGAAATTTATAGCCATGAGAAATAAATCAATTATTCTAGTTAGCACTATAGCTTTATCAGCATTATTATTCAGTTGTAATAATTCTTCAACAGAAATTAAAGACAAACTCGGCAATTCTATAGACAAATCAGTTGTAGTAGCTAATCAAAAAGGTAGCGTTGATTCAAGCATTAACTATTGTTTTTACTTACCGGACTCATATGATGGCAAAAGCATACTACCTGTAATTTATTTCCTCGATCCTCATGCCAATGGGAAGTTGCCTGCTTCTAAATATGCCGAAATAGTTAACAAGTACAACTATATATTAATTGCTAGCAACACAATTAAAAATGGGATGTCGTCTCAGCAAGCATCAAAAATATTTACTAACTTAATTAGTGAAACAAAAAACAGGTTTCAAATTGATGAAAAAAGAATGTTTGTGGCTGGTTTTTCCGGGGGGCAAAAGTAGGTATTGTGTTTGCTCAACAGTTTCCTGAAATTATTGGAGTTGCTGCTTGTGGAGCAAGTTTGCCTATGGCTCCTTCGCATAAACCAAACTACTATTATGCCGGTGTTGTTGGTAACGAAGATTTCAATTACCTCGAATCGAATCAAACCTTTTCAATTTTCGATCAGCAGGGTTTAGATTACACATCGGCAATTTTTAACGGTGGACACGAATGGCCCCCTTCAGAAAGTTTTGAACTGGCTATTATTGGCTTTGATATTTATTGCACAAAACTTCAGAGAATTGAAAAAAATGAAGGCTGGCTTAGTGAGGTATATAAACAAATGCTTGATAGTATTAACCATTTTGAAGAAACCGGTAATGTTATCGAAGAAAATATTTATGTTCGTCAAGCTGCACGATGGTTTTATGGACTTCAGAACACTAAAGAATTAAACCTAAAAGCTGGTGCCATTGAACGTAGCCAAAAGTTTCTAAATCAAGTAAAAAAGCGCCAAAAACTAATTCAAACCGAAGTAAAACTCCGTGCAGATTTTATTCGTGCCATTGAACTTCGAGACCTGGATTGGTGGAAACAAGAAATTGAAAATATTACCAATTCAACGAATCACAACGATAAAGATGTGGCTCAGGTTAGTAAACGCTTATTAAATTATGTAAGCATGGCTAGCTATATGTTAACAAAAACCGATTTGGCTGATGCCAAACTTGATGGTGCTGCCAAAAAACTTAAAATTTACGAATTAGTTGATCCAAAAAATCCTGATGTTTACCTAATGTATGCACGCTATTATTTGCAACTTGAAGATTTTGAGAATATGAATAAAAACTTTAAAACGGCTCAGGAATTAGGTTTTACTGATATTGAAACTTATAAAGCTGAAAGTTTTTGGACTCCGTTGTTTACAAGTACAATGCTTGAGATGTAGATTTTAAAAAAGCCACAAAGTTTTTTCAATAGCTGTGGCTAAGTCTTTATTCACATTAACTTGTTTGGCATACAATGACCAATTTTTTACGGTTGCCGCAACTAATTCTATAATCTGCTTTGGTTTTTTAATATTCATTTGCATTGCCACTTCTACCAAATCATTTCGTGTTATTTGTGTTCGCTTACCATTAACACTTAAGACATGTTGACTAACCCAATCGCTTCCAGGTCGGTAAGCGTGGCAAATATCGTAGGCCGGTGCCAAACGCCATATGCCAGATTTATCCATTATAAAGGCAAAGTTTTTTGTGTGATCGTCGCAGTTTCTGGCCATTACATTAAATACCATTCTTCTAAACAACTGATCTGCATCTGGATATGGCAAGCCCAGCAAGCGCATAGTTTCAAAAAGCTGTTCGTAGCTATACAAAGATACCTCGTTAAAATCGTAATGCTGCATGGCGCAAAAAGTTTGAACATGAAGCTTCCCATCAGCCTCGTTTCTATCAAACCTTTTTGTCATAAAATGCGCTCTCCCGTTTTCTTCTAACAAGGCGCTTTCCGATATTACTATTCCTGCATCCTTAGCCATTAAATAGTAAGCCATTTCTACGCGACCATAACCATTCGATGCACCAAACTGCTTATCAATTACCCCATCAAATTTTATTAACCAATGCTCAAATCCTTTTGGAGCAATGGTTTGACCACTTCGTACCTCACCTGTTTTTTTATTATAAGCAATTACAGCTTTAGCTCTTGCCCCACCTGCCGATGTGCCAATTTTAAGAATATCGAAATATGCTTTTTCATCCGTTTTTGAAATATTTGTAGAAAATTCTTGCCGTCCTGTTAAAATGTTTTCAGCCACATTTACTAAATCTTCAATTTCAAGCTTTGTAGCCCGTGCAGGGTTTTTCGGAATAGCGGGTTCAATTTCAATGGCTCCCATACCACGTTCTCCAATAAAACATAATACCTCAACCGGATTTAAACTATCTGATGGACGCCCGTTTTTATTTAGCCAGCTATTTATTAATGCATTACCATATTTATCGGGCATTATATCAGCTAATAACCCTGGTAGCCCTCTAAATGTTGAAATGCTATTCAACTCAGGAAACGAAAATATGGCTCCTGCAGCTTCAACTACTGGCATCTTTAAAGGAGCTAAATCCCACCCTTGCTCAATAAATGCAGCATCGTATTCGAACAATCCTATTCTAGCAGCATTGTCCCAAGCAATTGCTCCAACTCTTACTCCCCAAATATTTACATAAGCGGTAGATATCATTACCAATCAGATAAAGGTTTTTGCTTCTTGTTTTTAGAAACATAAGCTCGTTTTCGCTCTTGAGCTTGAAGTTTTGCCAATTGTAATGGGCTTTGCTGGTATTGAATTTGAAACCCTTCAAAAACATGCATTAGGTTTAAAGCCCTTAAAAGCTGTATTAAAGTTAGCGTGTTTGACCTTTTGCCCTGTTCAAAATCAACAAGTGTGGAACGATTTATACCGGCATCGGTTGCCAATTGGATTTGAGTTTTATTTTGCTTTAAACGATGATGCTTTATAAAGCTTCCCATTAACCCAAGAATGGCAATATCGCTCATTGCTTTGTAGTAATTGTCGGTTTTATCCATCATAATAGTGCGTTTTTCATTATAATGTTGTTTATACCCAAAATTACAAAATATTTTTGAAATTCCAACTATTTGTTGGTTTTTTCCAACATTAATAATATATTATTAGCACTATGATTGTTTTATCCATCATTCTGTATTATTTGGCAGTTAATCAAACTTGCTAATAATTTCTTTTATTATAGCAAGTTTATCTTGTAGCATTTCATCCGTTTTTGCTTCGGCTAGCAAACGCAAATAGGGTTCCGTATTGCTTGGGCGAATGTTAAACCACCAATCGGAATATTCAATTCTATAGCCATCAAAATCGTATGAGGCTGTCGGTTGTTCCTTAGAAACAAAATAGTCACGTACTGCATTCATAGCATCAAGTTTATGCTCTATTTTGAAATTCAACTCACCAGAATTAGCATATTTCTCAATACCAGAAATTAGCTGCGACAGGGTTTTACCTTCTTTCTGCTTTTTGGCCACAATATCAAGAACAATTAGTGCGGCCATAATTCCCGAATCGGAGTAATAAAAATCGCGGAAATAATAGTGCCCAGCTAATTCGCCACCATAAATGCCATCAATTTCACGAAGTTTTAGTGCCGCAAAAGCCCGGCCAACTCGCCACATATGCATTTTCGAACCAAAGGTTTTAATGTATTCTGCAACAGCTTTCGACGTGCGAATATCTTGAAGCACATTGCCTTTAAGCCCTTTCTCTTCAAGAAAATAGTGTGCCATTAAACCAATAATTAAGTCGGGCGAAATAAACTTACCCTTTTCATCAACAAACATAACACGGTCGGCATCACCATCAAAAATTATCCCAATAGCACAGAGCTGGTTTTTAACTAATTTCTTTAAATCCTCAACATTTTTCTCAACCAGTGGATTTGGATCATGATTGGGAAAATTTCCATCCATATCATCATATAAATACACAGGCTTATTGGCTAACAAATCTTTAATTAATAAACCCGCCATGCCGTTTGAACAATCAACAGCTATTTTTATGTTCGAATAATCGGCTAAGTATTGTTTCTGAAATTCAAGATATTGCAGGCGAACATCGAATTCTACAACCTTACCCCTTTTCTCAACAGGATGAATAGCTAAGCTTTCTGTCATGGTTTTTAATTCACCCAAACCGGTATCAAAACCTACAGGTAATGCATTTTCGCGCGAAACCTTTATACCATTATACGCTTTAGAATTATGCGAGGCTGTAATTTGAACAGATGCCTTAAACCCAAATTTTGCAGTACTCCAATAAACCATTGGTGTTGTAGCAAGACCTATATTATGTACATCAGCTCCAGCATCGCATATTCCTTTACACAAATATTCAAAAACTTCGGGCGATGAAACACGCACATCGCGCCCTACCAATACGTTGTCTGTTTTTAACAGTTTTGGCAAGAAAAAACCAATTTTATAAACATCAGTTTTATTAAAATCGGTATTGTAGATACCGCGAATATCGTAAGCATGAAAAGCTTTCATTGAGTATGAGTATTAGTATAACGGAACTTACTTGAAGAAACCAAGGATTTACAGGGGTTAGCTCAGATATTTTTCATCGTTCTGTGACTACACTCTCATAATATCCTCTATTCTTAGATTAAATAATTTTATCATTTCACTTTGAATCTCATTTAGTTTTGGTATCATAATCTTCTTTATATTATGACCAATCTCCAATTCGCTCACTTTAATATTGTTCAACTCATCTGTTATGTCGTGATACGATAGTTTGCAATTATTTTTCTTGTTATATGTTTTTAGCCAAGGGTATATTACTGTTTCTAATTCTTTAACAACGGCATATGAAAACATACAAGTAAAAACATGTCCGCGAGTTTGCTCTTCGTTTATATGAAAAATTGGTCTGATATTTAATTTATCAGTCTTCATATCCCTAAAGGCGTGCTCTACATTTTGTAATTCCTTATATTTTTCTCTTACCTGTTTTGTGTTCATATCCTCTTTTACAACAGTACTTTCTATAACGTATTTTCCATCTAAAGTTTTCTCTTCTTGATATTTCTGAAGATTATATTCAATCTTAAATTCATCGTTAGAAATTTTGACTGTATAAAACTTTGACATTTTGTATTTTTTTAAGGCCGTGGTTGCTCTGTATTTGTAGTTATCAAGTTTTCTTTCGGTAAATAGGGTAACAAGTTTCTTGTTCTTGTGTCCATTTTCTATTTTTTTAATGTTTTCTAAATTCTGCTCCCTACGCTTATCCCATGATTTTTTTGTTGATGAGATTTCCTGTTCAATCTTTGATTTCAAGGCCTCCCTTGTTTGATTCTTCTCTTTTTGTAAAACCGGATTGTTACACAATATATATCTAATCCCCTCATCTTCTATTTCAACTAAATCTTTCGAGAATAATTCCAGCTGAATAACCTTATCATTTATTAGCGCTCTTATTTCACAGCTTGATAGAGCGCTAATGTAAGAAATATTTTGTTTTTCATTTTCTGACAGCTCTTCTAAATTTAATCGAATACGCATTCCCCTATCTCCAATCAAAACAATAGATTCTGCACCAAATTGTTCTTTTATTGTCATTAATTGCCCATTCACAGTTTTATAATCGATCTCATTTCCTTCAAAAACTTGTATCTTTAATGGGAACCCTTTGCTGTCAGTAATAAGACCTATCGTTATCTGTTTCTTTCCCTTTTTGCCATCCCTGTTGTAACCAATAGCTGAAAGGGCATTTTCTGTTCCTTCAAAATAGCTACTTGTTATGTCGTATAAGTATATGTCTTTATGGCGCTTGCGATGATAAACATTCCACTTCTTTTCAACCTTTTCTTGAGCCCTATTAAATTCACCCAGTTCAAAATATAGGTCGTCAAGTTTAAGTATATTTACATCAACATCTAGCTGTTTTGCTAAATAGTCATTGCGCTTTATCCAATTGTAAATATGCAACTTACTGCCTTGAGTCATAATTTTTCCTATGATCATTAATTTGATAATATTTGCCTTTAAGCCATAAGCTTTCTCTAAAGTTTCGGTTATCCGCAATTTATCCATTATTGTTAAAATGAGGTGGACGAAACCAAAATCAATAGTTTTGTTGATTTTTATATCTTCACTGTCAATAAGAACACCCTTTGTTGTATTTATTGACGTTTTAAGCGCAGTTATGATTTTGTTATCTAAACCATATTTTGATAAATTTAGAATCACCTCTGTTTGAGGTTTACCTGTTTCTTTATCTCTAAACTTCTTGCAGAGCAATACAGACTGGTATATCTTGCCGTTTTTACCTTTGCTTTTATTGAATTGTAAGTACATAATGCAAAAATACGTAATAGTTACTACATATGCAAGTTAATTGATTTTAATTCATTATTATATAATTCCTTTTCTGTTGCTACATAATATAATAATTTTCGAGCAAACCCTTATGAATACTAAAAACCTTAAAGTAAGTTCCGGTATAAATAATCTATGATAAATATTTTTGTGCTATAAAAGAGTGTGAATCAAAACTCCCATGCCTTCCAGTTTTCATCAATGTTAAAACCTGTTCTTATTTGGGGTAATTGCTCTTTTTCGTTAATTAATATCGATTGCAATGGAAGCTGCTTTTTAAGATACTCTTCCAGCTCGCCATAAGTAACCTTGCCACCCGATTCTTTAAACTTTTTTAAAAGGTGATAAGTAAATAATCCGTGCTTCTGTTCATCGTAAGCTAAGGCACTTTGGTCGGCAGAACTTGCAGCAAAAACCACCATGTTTCCTGAAACATCTGATTGCTTAGGCACAACCTTAACTCCACGCGAGCTATACAAATCTCCAACTCTAGAGCCTCCCGAAAAACAGGCATCTAAAAAGCAGGTAACTTTTCTTGTTTTATACTCCGACAGCTTTTGGAAAGTATCGTCAAGACTAATGGCTAAATCCAAATCTTTACCCGTAACATCAACAGGTATTAAAAACGGTTTCTTTGATTCCTCATGAGGTAAGCCATGACCCGCAAAATAAAAAAACAATTCCGCCTCTCCATACGAGTTTTTTGCAAACAAGTTTAATTTTGAAATACCTTTTTTCATTTGAGCTAATGTTGCATTGGGCAAAAAAGTAATATTATCCTCAGGTATTCCCAATACACTAACGGCATATTCTTTAAATGAAGCAGCATCGTTTACGGCATACTTCACATTCGCATTTTCATTTAATTCTGAATTATGCATGGCATAATCTTCATTTCCAATTATTAATGCAAACCTTTTATTATAGTACTTATCGCCAAATGGTATATCATAATCAATATCCGATTTAAACGAATAAGTAATCGCCTTTTTTGGAATTTCAATCTTCTCAACAATTGTTGGTTGAACTTCTTCTACTTGTTTTGGCTCAATCACCTTTGTTTTAGCTGGAGCCAGATACAAATAGTTTGATTTGTTATATTTTAGATGCGAACCTGCAGCCCAATCAATAAGGAAAGGTAATCCAAACATAGCAATACTTCCGGCCGAAATAACGTTAAACGATGATTTTACATTTAATGTTGAATTCTCAAAGCCCTCTTTCCTTGCCTCAATATTAAGTTCATTTCTTTTGTTTTGATCGGTCTTTTTCTGACGCCTTTCTACTTTTACCTTACAAGGAGTATAGACATACGTATTCTGTCCATTTATATATACCTCAGCACCTTTAGGTTCTGTCTTGATTTTAATGTTTTGATTAGCTCCTGAAAATATTGTTGCGCACGAAGGAAAAAGAAAAATAATAACTAGCGTAAACAACAATGTAAAATTAGAATGGCTGCATAAGGGTTTCATAATAAACTTTTTTTCTAGGGTTAAGTATCTATTGGTTTACTATTGACGAAATTAACTAAAATAAAGTTGCTAGCAAACAAGTGTTATTAATCTGATTTTTAATATTTTGCTCACTGTTCATTAATCAATAATGATTACACCCAATTCATCAGGGTGGTCTTTTACGATTTGGTTTGCTTTATACTTTCGCGTCATCCATAAGCTAATAACATCGCCCATGGCTGCCCACGAAAACAGAAAGCCAATAAAATTAAGGCTTGCATTACTAAATACAAAACTCAAAATAATTGGTATTACTCCCATAAAAAGACCAGGTATGGCACCCCCCCATCGGTATTTCCATATAACCATTGGCTTAGTATAATGCGTGTAAGGGGTCAATGATTGCCAATTAAAACCAAATTTTATATTTTCAAATCCTTCCGTTTGTAAAACCATCCAGGTGGCTGCATGCAAAAACTCGTGAATTGGAATTCCTAAAAATAGAAGCACAAATATTTTAACGTTTAACACATCTCTAATGCCTGTCAAATAATCAACAAGACCAAAGATCCATACGTATAAACCGCATATAATTGCCCAAAGTGGAATTGTTAAAAGCATTACATAAACATTAAGCTTTATTCCACTAAGAGTAACTACTTGCTCTTTTTTATTTTGTATTGATTCCATGCTCCTAAAAACCGTTTTATCTGATTGTTCTTCTCTTGATCATTCCACCCCAAAAACATCGCCATACATTCGGCTATAAAGGTAAGATGCTTTTTCAATTTCTGTGTTTCAAACAAAACCATTTCGGTTCTGTAAGCACAAAATCCAATTATATCAACAACCATTTCAAAATTAATAACATAGTACAACTCGGTTTTTATCCATACCTGCTCAACATTGTCTAATTCATTAGAATATTCATATGCTTTTTCAATTATAATATCGATGTTTGTTCCGTACCGGTAAAATAGTTTTTTAAATTCTGTTGGATGTATTCCTGTTTGTTTAGCCTCATCAAATTTATTGTCCCCTAATTCAACCAATTGGTGTATAGCAGGAGCATAATCCCAATCGCTTCCTGAAAGTTTAATTTTGTGGGTTGTACATTTCACAAACTCTACGCTCAACTTTTTCATTACAATATCTACAACCTTTTTCGCCATCAGCCTATAACCGGTTAGCTTCCCTCCCGTTATAGTTATCAATCCCGATGGTGATTCAAACAACTCTTCCTTCCTGCTTATTTCTCCTGGTCTTTGCCCCTTACCTTTAATTAATGGACGAATTCCGGCCCAACAAGAAACGATATCATTACTTGATAGTTTTAAACCCGAAAATTGTTGATTTACAACCTTTAGCAAATACTCCATATCCAATTCATCGACAATTGGCTTATCAAAATTGCCTGAATATGGAGTGTCAGTAGTCCCCACATAAACAAAATCTTGCCTCGGAATGGCAAATACCATTCTATTATCATGAGTATCAAAATAAAAAGCTTCATTTATAGGAAACCTTTCTTTATTAATTACCAAATGAACACCTTTCGGATACAATGTTTTTTCCATCCCTGCATCGTAGGTATTCAAAAAACCCTCACTCCACGGACCGGTTGCATTAACAATCTGCTTCGCTTTAACAAAAAACTCCCTTTCAAATAAAAAGTCAATACACTTAGCCCCAGCAACCTTTCCATTATCTGATAAAAGTTCAATAGCGGTACAATAATTCAAACAAATAGCACCCAAATTATTTGCTTTTTTAAGAGCCTCTATCACAAGTCTCCCATCATTGGTTTTATACTCATTATATTTAAACGCACCTAAAAAACCAGTATTCTTTAGAAAAGGATATTGTTTTAATACCTTATCTTTTTTTGTCCATCGTGCTTTGTACTCTTTTTTTACACCTGCTAAAATATCGTAAATACGCAATGCAATATATGTAAATGGTTTGTTCAGTTGACCTCCTTTTACAATGGGTAATAATACCGGTGTAGGTATAATATTATGAGCACAATTATTGTGCAACACTTTTCGCTCATGGCCTAACTGAGCAACAAACTTTAATTGCAGCTTTTCGAAATATCGTAGCCCACCATGTATTAATTTTGTCGATCGGCTGCTGGTACCTGAGGCAAAATCATTTTTTTCTATCAATACTACCTTTAATCCTCTTGCTGCAGCATCTAACGCAATTCCTGCACCAGTAATTCCACCACCAAAAATTAGTAGGTCAAAGGTCTTGCCGTTTATAGTTTCAATGTATTTATGCCTATTCAATGAAGAAAAATCTGATGTTAGTTCCATTTATTTATCTCAGCAATTAATAATTTTGTAGTATAAAATATAAAATCATGTACTTTTATGGACTCATTTTTGATATGAAAATATCCAATATAAATCTTTGTATGTTTGCAATGATTAAAGTAGCGATATTTTCTTGATTAGGAAATGATTTAATGAACAAAGCTTTTAGGCATATAACATGAAGAAAAATAGTACTTTCAAAATCTCCAAAATTAAATTTATATATATACTCGTTTCTGTTGCTTTTGTTGCAAGTTGCGCTCGTACGTCATCACCCACAGGCGGTCCAACAGATGAGGATCCTCCAATTCCATTAAGAAGTAAACCACTAAATTACTCTACCGGTTTTAATGATAAAAAATTTATTGTTGAGTTCGATGAATTTGTAACCCTTGCTAATATTCGCCAGGAGCTTCTAGTTTCGCCGCCCTTACCTGAAAAGCCGGAGGTAAAACAGCGAGGAAAAGCATTAATAGTGAAAGTAAATAATGAATTAAAAGATAGTACTACCTATAATTTTAATTTTTACAATGCCATAGCCGATTTAAATGAAGGAAACGAATTAAAAAACTTTCAATTTGAGTTTTCAACAGGACCTGAGTTTGATTCCATTTATTTAGGAGGAATAATGCATGATGCCTTTGATTTTAAATCAGAAGCCGGTTGGTATGTAATGCTTTATGACAAACTGCACGACACCATACCTCGTACAACTCTTCCTAATTATGTAGCTAAAACCGATGAAGATGGATACTTCTTTGTAACCAACCTTAAAAACCAACCTTACTATATATTTGGGCTAAAAGATATGAATAACAATATGCTATTCGATTTACCTAATGAAAAAATAGCCTTTATCGATAGTACATTTAGCCCTGGTTTTATAGAGAAAACATTTGTCGATACTTTTACAATTATAGAATCAATCTCCGACGATTATAAGGATACCGTTTTTACCGATTCTCTGGTTTCGCGCCAGCATATGGTTACCACTGTAGGTGATATTAGACTTTTTATGTTTGTTGAAGACTTTGATCAACAGTATTATAAGCAAACATACCGTTCAGAAAGGCAACAAGTAATATTTACTTTTAATGAAGACTTAAATGACAGCATTTCAATATTCCCTATTAACGATAGCATAACTTTCAATGATTGGTTTATTGAGGAAAAAACATTAAACAAAGACTCGTTAGTTTACTGGATTACTGACACTTTGCTTGTTAAAACCGATAGCTTAATTTTTCAAATAAACTATACGATGAAGGATTCGAACTTAAATAAATATATTCAAACGGATACTTTAATAGCACATTACAAAGAACCAAAGAAAAAGGAAGACAAGAAAAAAGATAATAAGAAGGGTGGCAAACGTATTAATCTTAATTTTTTAGTTGAAAAGGAAGAAGAACCTAAAGAGGATTCCGTAATTCCTCCATCGGAGCTTACTTTTACTCATAATATAAAAGGCATATTTGGCCTTAATAAATCCATTGAACTGACATCCCGGTTTCCTTTGAAAAAGATTGATAAGTCAAGAATTGAGTTTTTAAAAATTGATGATGATACCATTCCAGTAAAATTTGACTTAATTAAAGATGAGAACGATTTCAGGAAAAACATTATTGAATTTAAAAAAGACGAAGAAGAATCATTTAAGATATTGTTTCCATCAGGCACATTTACTGATATTTATGGAAATATAAACGATACGCTTGAGTACAAATTCAAAACGCATCCTTTGGACTATTATAGTACAATAACTATGCGGATAAAAGGAGTAAAAGATAATTCCTTTGTACAACTACTATCGGAAAAAGGAGAATTGATAGAAGAAAAACAAATTAATTCAGATACAACACTTTTATTTAACTATCTCGACCCATCGAAATATCAATTTAGGCTATACTACGACACAAATAAGAATGGCTTTTGGGATACCGGCAACTATGGTGAACTTAAGCAACCAGAACAGGTATTTTATTACCCGTTCTTTGCAGATATATTGGAAACAAAAAGCAATGTTGATATTGAAAATATTTGGGAGCTTTACCCTGAAAATATTGAAAGCCATAACGAACCATTTAAAAAAGCCGACACTAACGACAATTAAATATTTCGTTTTGTACCTGATTATATAAGCTTTTTGCTAAACAAAATACTATTTAAAACCTTATTCTATGTAAATTTACATTTGAACATTAAAAAGTATAATTATGTCAGTATTAATGGAATTTGCTATTTTCCCAACCGATAAAGGAAAAAGCGTAAGTAGCGATGTTAGTAAAGTTATTAAATTGATTAGCAAAAGTGGTTTTCCTTATCAACTAACAGCCATGGGAACATTAATTGAAACAAATACGGTTAAGCAAGCCCTTTCTATTGTTGAACAAGCATCTGAAATTTTAGAAAAAAACAGCGCTCGCATTTATTCAACCCTTAAACTCGACATAAAAAAAGGAGCCGAAAATATGCTCCTTAATAAGGTAAAAAGTATTGAAGAAAAGCTATAATATTACTTCCTTACTACTTTCATTTTTATAATAATGTCTTCTAAAGGCCTGTCTCCTCTTGCGGTTTTCACAAGAGCTATGCTATCTACTACATTTAAACCCTCAATAATTTCTCCAAAAACAGTATATTCATTGTCAAGATGCGGAGTTCCACCAATAGTACAGTACGCCTCCTTTTGCTCATCAGAATAATTTAACAAATTCAAATTTTGCATTTCAGGTTCAAGACTCGTTAAAACACTTTGAATTTCATTATTTAAAGCTTCAAAAGCACGGTTTTGATTCAATGAATCGAGCATTGTTTTTAATGCCAAATTTTCAGGATTTTTCAAATAATTGTAAAAATATTTTTGCTTAATGGGGGCATTACGTTTCTCCTCCATCATTTCAATCTGTTCTTTTGTATAAGTCTTGCCCTGTACAATATAAAACTGACTTCCCGATGATTGTTTTTTAGGGTTAACATTGTCGCCCATCCTGGCCGCAGCTAAAGCTCCCTTTTTATGGTACAAGCCTGAAACAATTTCGGCATCAATTTTATAACCTGGCCCACCACTACCTAACCTTTTCACTGGTTCAGCTCCTTTCGATTCTGGGTCTCCTCCCTGAATCATAAATTCTTTTATTACTCTATGAAAAAGCAAACTGTCATAAAAACCTTCCTTAGCTAGTTTTATAAAATTATCGCGGTGCAAAGGAGTTTCATTATATAACATCACTTTCATTTCGCCATATGCTGTTTCAATAACAACAAATTTGGTTTTTTCTTTTTTCTCTTTCTTTGTTGCGAAATTAGCATTACAGCTTAGCATTGAGATAATACCTACTATAATAATTAAGCGTATACTTTTCATTTGAGCATTTTATTTATTTGAAAGCAAAAAAACAATAATAATTCTAGCTAAAATACTAAAATCATATAATTATCGATTTAAACTAGCAAACAAAAACTTTTTATCAATTATAATGAAATTTTTAAACTTCTTGTAAGGGAAAATCAACCATACTTCATCATATTATTAAGTAACATATTTATGCTAAAAACATTTATGAATTTTAAAAAACACACATACTATGCAACCATTTACATAAAAAGTCATCTTGTTGGCAAAATCTAAATACTCGTAGTTAAAATTGATTGTTTAATTGAACGTATTTTTTGCATAAGCACAAGGATTATATCTTTGATTTATAATCATTAATAAGATGTAACAATTTTGTAATTAATTAAAATATTATTTCCTTTACTAAACCTTGAATAGGGTTTTTATTAACCATAAAACTATGTATACAATGAAAGCAACAACTGCTATTCTTTTGGCATTCTTATTTGCCAGTATCTTAATTTCTTGTGAAAAAGAAGAGGGTCCCGGAGGCACTTCCACAATAGTCGGTCAAATTTGGGTTCAAAATTATTCCAGAAATCTTAACATGGATATTACAGATGGGGCTTATTGGGGAGAAGAAGTTGATGTTTACTTAATATATGGCAACGACAGCATTTATAGTGATAGAACAAAAACAAACTACGATGGTAGCTATTGGTTTCAATATTTACATGAAGGTACTTATACGGTATATGCATACTCTGACACCGCTTATGTCGTTTCTCTATCAGGAAAAATTGTTAAAAAACAAACAATTACAATCAGTAGTGCAGGATCAACAGTAAAAGTGCCAACCATAACCTTACGCGACTAAACTAATGGCTTCAAATAGCATATATAAAGAGCTTGTTAATAAGTTTCATCCTATACAGTTAGATGAAATAAATCAGCTAAAACTGTTAAAAAGGATTGATAAGAAATACGTTATGCCTGTAAATAAAATTGAAGAATTGCTTGAAAGGGTAAAAAACGATTACAGGATAATGGAAATAAACGGTGACCGCGATTTTGGTTACCATACAAATTATTACGATACTCCTGAGCTAAGTTTTTATATAAATCACCAAAACCAAAGGGCAAATAGATTTAAAGTACGAACTCGTGATTATATTGTAAGCAACAGTTCGTTTTTAGAGGTAAAAAGAAAAACCAATAAAAGGCAAACTATAAAAACCCGTATGCCCATAAATGCATGCGAAAGTTTAAATAAAGAACATTACGACTATTTAAATTCAGTAGTTGATTTAAACGGAAGCGAACTTGTTAAGAGTTCAGAAAATTCATTTCGTCGAATTACCTTAGTCTCCTTTGAAACTCTGGAGCGTATAACCCTCGATTACGATTTGAAATTTTACCGTAACGGTAAAGTCATTGAAATGCCCTTTATTTCAATTGTTGAAGTAAAAAGAGACAAAGCGGGCAAAAAAAGCCCAATTGTAAATACTTTAAAAAGTTTAAATGTTCATGCACGTGGTTTTAGTAAGTACTGCATGGGCTTAGCTTTATTAATTCCTAAATTAAAACAAAATTCATTCAAGAAAAACAAACTTTACTTAAAAAAACTAGAATATGCTACCACTGCTAATTAATTTAAGCGCCGAATTATTCGGAATCGAAATTGTTGATGCTCCCGATTTTGCAGAATTGATAATGCGCTTTTCTTTTAACCTTCTTGTTACATTGGTGATAGTGAGGTACATTTATTATCCAAGAACCCACCGCCGCGATTTTCTTTTCACTTATTTACTTATTGGAATTGTGGTATTTCTCATGTGTTTCTTGCTTGAAAGCGTTAAACTTCAACTTGGTTTTGCTTTGGGATTATTCGCCGTATTTGGAATTATCCGATACCGAACTACCCAAATTCCAATTAAAGAAATGACTTACCTTTTTATTGTAATTGGTATATCGGTAGTAAATGCTCTGGCTAATAAAAAAGTTAGCTACGCTGAATTATTGTTTACAAATATAATGATCATTGCTATTACACATTTTGTTGAGCGCTTTAAAAGTCTTGAAAACGAATCATTTACTGTTGTTCACTACGAAAAAATTGAACAGGCAACTCCTGCAAATAAAGTTGAATTGATTGAAGAATTAGAGAAAAGACTTGGTGTTAAAATCAGTCGTATCGAGCTAAGCACCTTCGATTACCAGCGCGATGTGGTTAAAATATTTGTTTATTTTTTTAAAAGCCACCAAACTTGGGCTGATATGGAAGATTTGGAATATAGAACCACTTCAAATGAATAATAAACTTGCTTTTTTTATCATTTTTGCTTTCCCAATTGTTTTCTTTGCACAGGTTAGCTATGGCCAAACCGAAGATTTTCAAAACTGGAATAGTATTTCAGTTAAGAAAAAAATTAATGATAACACATCTTTAATATTTGAACAAGAAATTAGATTGCAAGACAATGCATCTCGTTTTAAAGATTATATTACAGTACTTGGAGGCAGGTATTCAATTAGCAAATATGTAAAATTTCAGGGCTTATATCGGCATACGCTTTCATACGACCCAGAAGATGGTCAAGAAAATGAACACAGGTGGTATGCCGATGTTTACTTTAAATACAAATACGAAAGATTGAAATTTGGTTACCGTGCCAGATATCAATTAAACTACCAACAATTTAATGTTAATACCTGGCACCATCTTAGAAATAAATTAACAGTTAAATATGATCTGCCTAAGTCAAGAATAGTACCCTATGCCCAATATGAATTTTATTATAGTTTAAATAATCCCATTCAAAATTCTATTGATAAAGCAAAATATACTCTTGGATTAGATTATGCTTTATTTGATTACATGAGTGTTGGTGCATTCTACCGTCTACAATATCGTCATGAATATGGTCGTAATCCAGCAAATCGATACATTTTAGGAATAGGCATTGAGTTTGAAA
The DNA here is from genome assembly GCA_027858735.1 of Salinivirgaceae bacterium. Classification (GTDB taxonomy): domain Bacteria; phylum Bacteroidota; class Bacteroidia; order Bacteroidales; family SZUA-534; genus GH45. Next base: position 1,978 of record JAQICC010000145.1, on the reverse strand, counting down.
TATAGATTTTAAGCCTTTTTATTGATTCTGACCAATCGTAAACTCTTAATTTTATAAGATTTATCTCTTTTTTAAAAGGTTTTTTGTGTAACTATTGCTGAAAAACCATATATTTCCTTAATTTTGGGAGAGTGAATACAATTTGTTAAATCGAAATTTCAACCTATACCTTATGAAATTATTTCATTTATTTACATTGTTCGGAGTTATACTGGGTATTTCTGCCTGTCAGAATAATCCTTCGAAAGATGATGTTAAATCGAAAACCGATGATATTACCATTGATCTGGACAATACGCATGAAAGAACGGTTAAAAAAATATTTTTTAACCTTCCATCTCCGATTGAATTAACTCAAACTCTTTTAGCTTCTGATAATCCTTATAACAATGATTTATTAAACCCGGTGGAAAATTTAAAAACCTATGAAACTTCATCGAAATTGGCAATGAATTTTGGAGTTTATGGTGCCGATCTTTGTTATTGTAGAGTTTATGATCAATTACAGCAATCAATTAGTTATTTGGCAACCATTAGAAAAATTACTGAAAAATTGCAAATTCCTGAAAGCGAAGGCTCAGAAACAATTAATCGAATTGAAGAAAATATTGCGAATAGCGATTCTATTTTTAAAATTATCGCTGACACTTATGCTGGTGCAGACGGGTACCTTAAAGAAAATGACCGTGATTTAACTGCAACTTTTATTTTAGTTGGCGGTTGGGTTGAAGGCATGTACTTTGCCGTTGAAATAAATAACACTGCAGAAAATAAAAATGAGCTTGATTTAAAAATTGCAGAACAAAAATTCTCCATGGAGAATTTAATGATGCTAATAAACGAATATAAAGACAATTCAACTATTGCCGAGTTTCATCCATACTTTCAACGCCTTTCTGAAATATTTGAAAATATTTCAATTTCTTATGATAAAGCTGTTGTAGTAACAGATCAAGAAACTAAGGTTACAACAATTGATAACTCAACTAATATTGATATATCGCAAAAACAAATAGACGAAATTCACAAATTGATTGGTGAAATTCGTAGCAAGATTATTAGTTAATTTGTATTTTTGTAGAATGCAATCAAAACCTAGCATATGAAACACGTAATAAATTTATTATTCATTTTTTGTTTATCCATTGTACTTCAATCAGCAGCATTTGGTCAATGTAAAACTTTTACTAAAAAAGAGTGCAAGCCGAAACTAAGTCCATATATATATAATGGTCAATTAAATAGTGCCGTTTTAAACGAAGGAGATGTCGCAGAATTAATGCTAACATTTTATAGCAATCAAGATTATAGAGTTTTAGTTTGTGGAGCTGAAGAATTAGGCCCGATTGAATTCAAACTTAAGGATGCCGGTGGTCAGGAACTTTTTACAAATGCCGATCATAACATGATTGACACATGGGATTTTCATACCAAGTCAACTCAGCAATTAATGATTGAAGTTAGCGTACCACTATCATCAACCGATGAACTATACAAAAACGGTTGTGTTTCAATATTGGTAGGTTTTAAAGATAAAGAATAAAAAACGTTTTAATATTATATGAAAATGGGGCTTTTAGGCTCCATTTTCATTTGATACCTCAATATAGATTCTATAAGCAAATAAATTTGTAAGTATCTCTGCAATAAAACTTCATTTTTTTTACTCACAACAAGTATAATTTTAAATGATGTTCGTGAGCTAAAGTTCCTTACGCTTGCTTCAAAATTGGTCATCCCGCTTTATCAGCTTCGCAAGCCTCCGAAGCAAGTTCGGAGCAGGCTCAAAAATAAAACTCCCTTACCTGCCTTGTAAGCAGGCAGGTCAGAGAGCTCGTTTTCTTGCTGGCACTAAGTAGAGTTTGTCTATAAAGTCCAACTTCTTCGTTGTCGCTCAAAATCCAAATCCTCGAATACACTAGTATACTGTGGTTTGAATTTTTCACACGCCTCGAATTTGAACTTTTTAGCTCAAACT